>JBFJNB010000061.1:0-9624 GCA_041633655.1 Lysobacterales bacterium
ACCGCGATGCCGGTTTCGGCCATGGTCGAGCCCGGGATCGTTCCCAGCCGCGAATCCCAGGAGCCGCTGTGCCAGGCGCACCGCAAACAGGTCAACGCGCTGATCCACCAGCACGGGCTGGACCAGGCGCTGGTTCACGTGGTCGTCGGCGACCCGGTCGGTGAGATCGTCGCGCTGGCCAACCACCAGCAGATCGATCTGCTGATCATGGGCGCGGTCTCGCGTTCGGCGTTGGGAAGGCTGTTGATCGGCAGTACCGCCGAGCGGGTGCTAGACTTGGTGGACTGCGATCTGTTGATCGTAAAACCCCCAGCGGCCGCCGCCCGAGCCGAGCGACCGGCGCGACAACAAGGAGCCGGAACATGAGCTCAAAGCCCGTAGTACTGGGCTTCGACGGCAGCGCGGCCAGCCGCAAAGCGCTCGGCTTCGCGGCCAACTTCGCCCACCGTTTCAATGCCCCGGTGGTCGTGATCCACGTGATCGACTGGTCCCCGTTCGAAATCCACACGCTCGAGGAAAACGAGCAGCAGCCGGTGTGGCGCCAGCAGCAGATTCAGGCCGACCGGGAGCAGTTGTTTCCGCCGGTGCTCTCGGCGCTGGCCGAAGCGGGGGTAGAGGCCGAGGCCACGGTCAAGTTCGGCCACCCAGCCGAGGTACTCGCGGCCGAGGCCAAGGCGCGCGATGCGCTGGCGCTGGTGGTAGGCAAGACCGGGATCTCCAAGGTCAAGAACCTGCTGTTCGGCTCGACCGCCTCCAACACCGCGCTGCTCAGCGAACGCCCGGTTATCGTCGTCCCCTGAACCTGCGGATGCATCGCCGGCAATCCGGCGACCCGCCGTGCGGCACCGTATAGAATAATCGGGATGGCGTTGCCGGAGAGCACGATGAGTTCGATCGGGTGGCTGCCGCTGTGGGCGGCGTTGGCGGCGACCGCAGCGGCGGGCGAGAACCTGCTCGTGCTGCAATCGGACTTCGGCACCAAGGACGGGGCGGTGGCGGCGATGAAAGGGGTCGCGCTTTCGGTCTCGCCGAAGCTCATCATCCACGACCTGACCCACGAGATTCCCGCCTACAACGTCTGGGAAGCCGCGCTGCGCCTGGATCAGACCGCAGCGTATTGGCCGCGCGGCACCGTGTTCGTCTCGGTGGTCGACCCCGGGGTCGGCACCGCACGGCGCTCGGTCGTTTTGGAGACCGAAACCGGGCATTATTTCGTGACTCCCGACAACGGCACCTTGACGTTCATCGCCGAGCGGCTCGGTGTTGCCGGGCTGCGCGAAATCGACGAGGTCCACAACCGGCGCAAGGACTCGGAAAAGTCCTACACCTTCCACGGCCGCGACGTGTACGCCTATACCGGCGCGCGGCTGGCCGCCGGGGTCATTTCGTTCGAGCAGGTGGGACGCGCGCTGGAACCGGGGGTGGTCGCGATCAGCCACCAGAAGGCGCGCTTCGACGGCGGAACGGTATCCGGCAACATCCCGATCCTCGACGTCCAATACGGCAACGTCTGGACCAACATCGATCGCGCGACCTTTTCCCGGCTGGGGCTCGCGCACGGCGACCGGGTGGCGGTCGCGATCTGCCAAGGCGACCGGGTTGCGCTGGAGCTCGAAGTGCCGTACGTGGCGACTTTCGGCAGCGTCAGCCTGGGCCAGCCCCTGCTGTACCTGAACAGCCTGAACAACGTCGCGCTGG
Organism: Lysobacterales bacterium; assembly: GCA_041633655.1. Taxonomy (GTDB): domain Bacteria; phylum Pseudomonadota; class Gammaproteobacteria; order Xanthomonadales; family SZUA-38; genus JBFGYD01. The sequence goes on from JBFJNB010000061.1 coordinate 1,699, forward strand.
CGCTCAATCAGGGCAGCTTCGCGCAAGTACACGGGATCGGTTCCGGTCCGGATTGGAGTGTCGAAATTTCGGTGGTTGCCCATTGAGGCGAGCGGAGGAAAAGCGATGAACAACCGGTGGTCTTGCTTGATTGGCGGCGCAGCCCTGCTGGTCTCGGGCAGCGCGGCACTGGCTCAGCAGACCGACGACGAGATCGAAGAGGTCGTCGTCGTCGGCACCCGCGGCGAGCCCCGCTCGGCGCTGGACAGCCCGGTCCCGGTGGAGGTGATCGGGGCCGACGAGATCCGGTCCGTCTCGGCGCTTGGGGGCGAACTGGGCGAGCTGCTGCTGGCGGTATCGCCGTCGTTCAATTTTCCGCGCCAGTCCAACTCCGGCTCGGCCGACCATATTCGGGCGGCGCAACTGCGCGGGATGAGCCCGGACCAGGTGCTGGTGCTCGTCAACGGCAAGCGCCAGCACACCGCGGCGGTGGTCAACCTGGAATCCAAGATTGGGCTGGGCACGACGCCCTTTGATTTCAACACCATCCCGCTGGTCGCGATCGAGCGGGTCGAGATCCTGCGCGACGGCGCCGGGGCGCAGTACGGCTCGGACGCGATCGCCGGGGTCATCAACATCGTGCTCAAGGACCAGCCCGAGGGCGGTGCGGTGAGCCTCCACTATGGCGCCCACCACACCGATTTCAAACCGACCGGCGAGACCAAGACCGACGGTCAGACCGTGGCCGTGGCCGGCGACTACGGCGTCTCGGTCGCCGACAATGGAACGCTGCGCTTCGGCGCCGAGTACCGCCGCCGCTCCTCGACCACCCGCGGCGGAATCGGGGCGCTGCCGTTCTTCGAGGAGTTCACCCCGCGCAATCTCGCATTCGACCCGGCGCTGGTGTTCGCGCCCGGGGACGGCGACTCCGAGGACATTTACCTCTTTTACAACCTGTCGCTGCCGCTGACGACCACCGGCGAGTTCTACTCGTTCGGGCGCTTCAGCGACCGCGACGCGGAGGGCACGGCGTTCTTCCGCTATCCGGACGGATTCACCGGGGTGCCGAGCGTATACCCGAACGGCTACCGCCCGACGACGACCGGGGACAGCCAGGATTTCTCGTTCACCACCGGGCTCAAGGGGGCGGCGTCGTGGTCCGACTGGGACTTGAGCTTCACCGTCGGGCAGAACGACTACGACTTCGGGGTGGTGGATTCGATCAACCCGTCGTTCGGCGCGGCCAGCCCGCTGGAATTCGACCTGGCCGGGTTCGAGTTCACCCAGTACACGCTGAACGCCGACCTGGTGCGCCGGATCGAGACCGCCTCGCTGGCCGGTGCCGCGACCCTCGCCTACGGGGCCGAGCTGCGCTTCGAGGACTACCAGACCCGCGCCGGCGACCCGGAGTCCTACCTGGCGGGCCCGTTCGCCGATTTCGCCGCGGTCGGCGCCCAGGCCGGTCCGGGGCTGGCCGCCGACAGCGTGGTCGACGTCGACCGCACCGTGGTCAGCGCGTATCTCGATTTCTCGGTGCCGGTGACCGAGGACCTGCTGGTCGGGCTGGCCGCGCGCTACGAGGACTACGACGACTTCGGCGATGCGCTGACCGGCAAGCTGAGCGGGATTTACCACTTGAGCGACACGTTCGCGCTGCGCGCGGCCGCCGGCACCAGCTTCCGGGCCCCGTCGCTCGCGCAGACCGGGTTCGAGTTTTCGACCACCAACTTCGGCGAGGGCGGCATGCTGACGGTGTTCGGGCACCTGCCGGTTTCTGACCCGCTGGCGATCGCCAACGGCGCGCGCGAACTCACCGAGGAAGAATCGACCAGCTTCAGCGCCGGTTTCGTGGTCGACGGCCGCGCGTTCGACCTGACCGTGGACGTTTTTCATATCGACGTCGACGACCGGATCACGCTCACCTTCGGGAGCATGGACGACGTGACCTTCTTCGCCAACTTAGTCGACACCGAGACCGAGGGCATCGACATCGCCGCTTCCGGCACCACGCCGTGGGGCGCGGCGACGGTCAACTGGCGAGTCGCGTACAACTACTCCGACACCGACGTCAAAAACCCGCAGGTCATCGGCGAAGAGGAAGTGAACACGCTGGAAACCGCGGCGCCGGACGACAAGATCATCCTGTCGGCCAACTGGGCCCGTGATCGCTGGAACGTGCTCGGGCGCCTGACCCGGTTCGGCGAAACCACCCGCGATTTCGATTTCGGCGGCGGCTTTCCCGACCCGCAGACCTACGGCTCGAAGTGGTCGCTGGACTTAGAGCTCGGCTACGACATCACCGACGGCTGGTCGGTGGCGATCGGCGGCGAGAACGTGCTCGACGAGTACCCGGAGCTGTCGGACGAGAACATCAACTTCTTCGGGCACCTGCCCTACGACGTGCTGTCGCCGATCGGCATGAACGGGGCATACTTCTACGTCACCACGCGTTACTCGCTCGACTGAGAGAATTGGATTCCGAATTACGGTCAAGCATTGCCGGCGCGAGGGGATCACTGCGATAGGACAAGGTCGGCCCACTCGGCGTGTGGACTAGCTGTGAATTCTGTGAGGGTTGTTCATCCGGGCTAGTGGCTTCGGTCGGTCACGTCGCGAACGATGGCCAAAACCGCGATGTTTTTCCCGGTGGCATCACTGACCGGATCAAGGACGTATTCATACAAACGTCTGCCGAACACCGTGTCGTAGAAAACCTGGCGTACCGTCGATTCGGCGCTATCGAAGGCGTGCATGACCTCGGCTTCAAACGGCTCCAGGACATCCGCTGGCAGACCCAGTTCCTGCCAGTGCCTCCCGGTCATCTCTCGGGGCGTGAGGCCGAGCGCGCGGGCGCCCGATGCATTGGCGAAGACATAACGGCACTCGCGGTCGTAAAGGTAGACGTGGTCGCTGGAGTTGGAAAAAATCTGTGCGAAAGTCAGCTCCAAAGCCGGCTCGACCAGGGTCTGCGCTGGAACCGGCGAAACCCCGGCAGCGTCGCCTGATGCCGGGGGCTCGTCCTGATCTGAGTCGAAGACCGCTTTGACGGCCAATCGGTAACCCCGTTTGTAAAAGGTCTGGATCAGCTTTGGAGAAGCGTCAGCGTCGCGAAGCGCTTTTCGCAACTGGCTGATGCAGCGAGACAGGACCTGTTCAGTAACGACCGAGTTCGGCCAAACGGACCGCAATACCTCATCTCTGCTGACCGTTTGCAGGCTGTGGCGAGCCAGGTAGATCAAGACGTCCATGGCCTTGGGTTCCACCCGGCAATCGTGCCCGTCCGCTCGAACCCGGCCCTGGAGCGGATTGATCACGAATTCCCCGATCTGAAAACGCCGTGGCATTGGCACAGCACAGACCCCTCACCGCGGTGAACTTCGCGATGTTTTTTTGATGGCCGCTTGTGATCTTAGCCGATTCAGCTCCAAAACCGAGAGAAAAAATCACAAAAGAATGCACTTTTGAACAGGACTTGGAAACGGATCGCGAGGTATCTAGACCGAGGCAATCGAGGGTTGCCCGCGTATCGAGTTCCAACTTCTCAGGGTATCGGGGGGTCCATCATGAACAAGACTCACAACTCTTCTACTGTCGGTGGGCGGCTTATGGGAGCGGCTTCTGCTTTTGCGCTGCTGGCCCCGGGCTGGGTCGGCGCCAGCACGGCGGTGTCCTTCGGCGACACCCTGAGCGTCCCCGGCCAGTACCACCTGCAATCCGACATTACCGGCTCCGGGGACGCCATCACGATCACCGCGAACGACGTCCATTTGAATCTCCGCGGGCACTCCATTATCGGTGACGGCGTCGCCAACCAGGTCGGCATTCTGGTGACGGGTACGCCGGCGGCGGCCGGAGGCTGCACTGCCCTGGTCCGCCGAGCGCACATCAACAACGGTACGATTACCGGATTTGCGGGAAGCGGAATCCGAATTCACTGTGTGGCCGATTCGCATGTGAACGGCGTGACCCTGAACAACAATCACCATGGGCTGGACCTTTTGTCCAGCACGGGCAACAAGATCAATAACAACGATGTGGTCAACAACGATTCTCGCGGGTTGTTCATCGTCAATTCCCACTCAAATCAGGTCATCGCCAATGACGTCTCGTTCAACCGCAATGGAACCAGCGTCTTCAACTCCTCCGACAACCGGTTTATCGGGAACCTGATGAACGGCAATGGGTTCTTCGGGATGTTCCTGGAGGGCACCCCGACCGTTGGTGGCGCGCACCGGAACACGATTCGAAACAACACCTTCAATGCGAACGGAGCGACCCCGGGTGCGTGCCCCTTCTTCGGAGGTGGGCTGCTGATCGGAACGTTGCCCGGCCCGAATACGGCCGACAATCTTGTCCACAATAATACTGCCCTGGCGAACCAGTGTGGCTGGGACGTTGCTGACCTGAACGTGCTCAACGCTTTCGGCGCAATGTGCCTGAACACCTGGGAGAACAATGAATTTGACGCCGTCTTTGACTTCGGAGGTCCGTTCGGAGTCGGCGATCCCGACTGCATCCGATAGTCCCGGCCAACGGGCCGCAAGGGGTCGGGCGCCGTCTCCCCGGGGGTGGTTCCGGCCCGACCCCTCTGCCGCCGCTATAAGACAAGGCCCTGGCGGGGTGCAACGATCCGATCCATCCGCTTCCAGCAGCCGCCGGTTCTGATCCAGCCCAGTCTGATCCGACGACGCTGCTGGTGCAGGATCTGGCGCAGGTTCGGCCCGCGCCCCCGGTACGCGCTCGCTTCCTTGAGCCGCGCTGCGATTTCGCTCAGACTCAGGCCGGTCAAAGCCTGACGCAACGTCAGGGTCAAAGGGCGGTGACGGCGAATCTCCGCGAGATTCTCAGATGAGCCACGTCGTGTTCGAGGAGACGCAATGACACTTTTTCCAGCCCGTTGGGGGTTCGCTTTGTTCCTGCTGCTGAGCGGGCCAGCGATCGATGCGAGCCCGAGTGCAGCGCTGAGCGCGAAGGAGTCCGAGATCGCGGCCTGGAGCGAGGACCACCACGAAGAAGCGATCGCGCTGATCGAGCGGCTGGTCAACATCAACTCGGGCACGATGAACCACGCCGGGGTGCGGGAAGTCGGCGCGGTGCTCGACGCCGAGTTGCGGGAGCTGGGCTTCAAGACCGAATGGATCGAGCAGCCGCCGGAGGTCCAGCGCGCCGGGCACCTGTTCGCGCACCATGCCGGCGACCGCGGCGCCAAGGTCCTGCTGATCGGGCACCTCGACACCGTGTTCGAGCCGGACGACCCGTTCCAGCGCTTCGAGCGCTTAGGCTCGCTGGCGAAGGGCCCCGGGGTCGAGGACATGAAGGGCGGCAACGTCGTCATCGTCTACGCGCTCAAGGCGCTGGCCGCGGTCGGGGCGCTGGACGGCGCGCAGATCCTGGTCGCGTTCACCGGCGACGAGGAAAGCCCCGGCGAGCCGCTTTCGATCTCGCGCAAAGACCTGATCGAGGCCGGCCACTGGGCCGACGTCGCGCTCGGGTTCGAATCCGGTTTCAAGGACGACGAGGCCCAGTGGGCCACGGTCGCGCGGCGCTCGTCCAGCGAATGGCTGCTGGAAGTTGCCGGCCGCCAGTCGCACTCGTCGAACATCTTCAACGACGAGACCGGCGCCGGCGCGATCTTCGAGGCCGCGCGGATTCTCAACGGGTTCTACCAGCGCGTCCGCGGCGAGCAGTACCTGACCTTCAACGCGGGCTCGATCCTCGGCGGCACCGAGGTCGACTACGACCCCCAGCAGACCCGCGGGCGCGCGTTCGGCAAGACCAACGTCGTGCCGCGCCGGGTGGTGGTGCACGGCGGGCTGCGCACGATCTCCGAGGAACAGACCGAGCGCGCCCGCGCCGCGATGCGCGAAGTGGTCGCTGAAAGCCTGCCGCACACCTCGGCCGAGATCACGTTCATCGACGGCTACCCGGCGATGGCGCCCACCGAGGGCAATCTCGCGCTCCAGCAGATGCTGTCGGAAATCAACGTCGCGCTGGGCGGCGAGCCGATGCCGGCGCTGGACCCGTTGCGCCGCGGCGCCGCCGACATCTCGTTCGTCGCCCCCTACGCCGACGCGCTGGCCGGCATGGGCATCAACGGTCGGAAGGGCCACACCCCGGACGAAGAAGCGGATCTCGATTCGATTCCGGCCGCGGTGCAGCGCGCCGCGATCCTGATCTATCGCCTGACCCAGGACTGATCTAGTACTCGACTTCGAAGCGGCCGTCGTGGATCCGGTCCGGGCGATGGTGGCCGTGGTAGGAGATGACCAGCGCCGGGCGGCCGATGTGGCTCTCCTTGGCGGCCAGTTCCTGACCGGGCGGGTCCTCGCGGGTCAGCACCACGGTGATGATCCCGTCGTCATCGTTGGCCAGGACCTCGGTCAGGTCGAAGCTCGGCGAGGAATCGCGCGACCAGTGAACGCCCGCGGACAGGACCTGGCCGTTGGGTGCCGGCGCGTTGGCCGCGGTGATCGTGTGTTCGTTCCAGCTCGTGTCCTCGGCGGTATCGACGCTGACCGCGACCGCGCTCAGGCTGCGCAGGCTGAGCTTGGCGTGCAGCACGTGGTCGCGCGGGATGTGGCTGGCGTCCAGGCGCAGGTAGGTCGTCCGGTCATCGACCGCGACGGACAGGAACTTGAGGCCGCCGAAGTTTCCGCCCGGGACGCTCTCGTCGACGAACGCATCGTCGGACGCGAACAGCGGGTGCATGCCGTGGTCGTGCACGCCGTCGAACCACGGCCGCACGTGGTCGCGGTGGCGGAAGAAATTCGCCAGCAGCCGCCCCACCTTCAGCTCCCCGCGCAGACTGGGATGGACCCCGTCGGGCTCGAAGTCGAGCACGATCCACTTCAACCCGCTCGCGGACTGATTGATCCCGTCGGCCCAGATATACGGGCCCCACAGCAGCAGCGGCGCCTCCACCGGGCCTTCGTTCGGGTCGAAGTTGAGCGCCGGGTTGCCGCCGATCTGGTCCTCGATCAGCCACTTGACCGCGAACCCGGTCTCGTAGGAAAGCGGCTCCCCGCGCAGCGGGTTTGCGCTGTAGCCGCCGTAGATCCGGCTGGACAGAAACGCGATCCTCAGGTTCGGGAACAGTTCCCGGGCGATCTGGATCACCTCGGTCAGGTCGGCCTGCAGATTCTGGGCGTGGTCCGGAAACGCGGTCACCGGGTTGGCCTGCGCCTGCTTGATCCAGGCCACCTGGACCTGCTGCGGGCTCAGGCCCGCGGCGGTCAGCTTGTCCATCACTCCTTGCCAGTAGGGCGCCACCGGGTCGGCGATCACGTCGGCGGCCTGTCCGCCCTGGGCGGTGTTGACCAGCACCACCCGCGAGTGCCGGTTGACCCGGTTGTCGACGAAGCGCTCGAACACCTTGAACTCCTGGGTGGCGTTCGACATCCCGATGGTGATGAATCCGACCAGGCCAGCGGCCGGGCTCGGGTTGCCGTCGGCGTCCCGCGGGACGATCAGCGCTGCCTGCTCGCGTGCGGCTTCGGCGTGCGCGGCCGGGATCTCGTTGCTGCCGCCTGGATACAGCCCGCCCTGAAAACCCTGATAGGTGTTCTCGCCCAGGGTCGGCAGCGGAATATTGCCGGTAAAGGGCTGCGCCGCGAGCACCTGGGCGATGAGACACAGCGCGAGCGTCAGGCAAAAACGTGGGGTATGCATGGTGCGGCTCCTCGGTTGATACCTATCAGGAACGCCGCATCCAGTTTTTGGTTGACCCTCAGTCTATCGAAGCCGTGCGTTCTAACGGCACTGCAGACGAGTCACCAGGCCCGTAGTCCGTTGCGGTTTCGCCGCAGGCGGAGAAGCGGCGGGCGCAGGGCCGACCTCAATCCAAACGAAGTCGACGCGCGCGACCGCCAGGCCCGCAGTCCGTTGCGGTTTCGCCGCAGGCGAAGAAGCGGCGGGCGCAGGGCCGACCTCAATCCAAACGAAGTCGAC
>JBFJNB010000062.1:0-9540 GCA_041633655.1 Lysobacterales bacterium
GCCGGAGCGCTCGCGGGAGAACCGCAGACGCTGCGCTTTCGCGGCGTCGACTCGCCGCTCGGAGCCGATTTGGACCAGGTGCGAATCAACCGCGTCGTTTACACGGTGCTGGCCGACGTCGTCGCCGCGGCCGCCGCCGGCGGGGTCGACGAGGCCGCGCTGGCGGCGCTGGATGCGATGCCGCGCAAGCTCACGCTGGCGGTGGCCGCCGGCGGCCAGCGCCAGCGCATCCCGACCGGCTTCGAGCAGGCGGTCCCCGGAATTCTGGTGATGTTCACGCTGCTGGTGCTGCTGACCAGCGGCGCGGTGCTGCTGGTCGCCGAGCGCGAGCAGGGGATGCTGCGGCGCCTCGCGGTGGCGCCGCTGAGCCGCGCGGAGATCGTGCTGGGTAAGCTGTCGGGCAAGCTGGCGCTGGGCCTGATCCAGGTCGGATTCGCACTGCTGGCCGGCACCGTGCTGTTCGGAATGGAATGGGGTCCCGACCTGTGGATGGTTCTGGTGGTGCTGGTGGCCTGGGCCGCTCTGTGCGGGTCGCTCGGGCTGCTGATCGGTTGCCTCGGCTCCAGCCAGGGCCAGGTCGCCGGGTTCGGGGTGCTGTCCGCCAACCTGCTGGCCGGACTCGGTGGCTGCTGGTGGCCGATCGAGATCACCCCGGGTTGGATGCAGGCGCTGCAGAAGCTACTCCCGACCGGCTGGACCATGGACGCGCTGCACAAGCTGATCAGTTTCGGCGACGGGCCGGCGAGCGTGCTGCCCCATCTGGGGGCGCTGCTGGCGGCGACGATCCTGGCCGCCTGGTATGCGAGCCGCCGGTTTCGCTACGAATAATCACGGAGTTGCCGAAAACCGGGATCGGGCCGGTCATCCCTGATCGGTCTTGGCGATCCGCGTCGCCAGCGCGATCATCGAGGCCACATTGGACAGATCGGCCGGCACCACCAGCGTGTTGCCCGCCTTGGCCAGTTCGCCGAACTGGGCCACGTACTGCTCGGCCACCCTTAGCTTCATCGCTTCCATCCCGCCTTCGTGGCGCAGCGCCTGGGCCACCCGCGCGAGGCCCTCGGCGGTGGCCTTGGCGACCGCCAGGATCGCCGCGGCCTCGCCCTCGGCCTCGTTGATCTGCTGCTGTCGGGCGGCCTCGGACTCCTTGATGACCCGCTGCTTCTCGCCCTCGGCTTGGTTGATCTTGGCGTCGCGCTCGCCTTCCGAGTTCAGGATCACCGCGCGCTTTTCGCGCTCGGCCCGCATCTGTTTCTCCATCGCACCGAGCACGTCCTGCGGCGGATTGATGTTGCGGATCTCGTAGCGCAGCACCTTCACCCCCCACGGATCGGACGCTTTGTCCAGCTCGCTGACCACGTTGGCGTTGATCAGTGCGCGTTCCTCGAAGGTGCGATCCAGCTCGATCTTGCCGATTTCGCTTCGCAGCGTAGTCTGCGCCAACTGGCCGATCGCGAACATGTAATCGCCGATCCCGTACGAGGCGCGCTGCGCGTCGAGCACCTGCAGGTACAGCACCCCGTCGATCCCGACCTGGACGTTGTCCTTGGTGATGCACACCTGCTCCGGGATATCCACCGCCTGCTCCTTCAGGCTGTGGCGGTAGGCGACCTTCTCGATGAACGGCACCAGGATGTGAAACCCGGCGGCCAGCGTGCGGCTGAACTTGCCCAGGCTTTCGACCACGTAAGCGCTCTGCTGGGGAACCACGACCGCGGTCTTGGCGATGACGATGACGACGACCAGGACCACCGCAATGGCGATGAAGACCGATATGTCCATGACGGACCTCCTGAAGCTGAAAAACGTTCAGTCCGCGCGGCGCACGTGCAGAATCAGACCCTCGGTGCGCTCGATCACCGCCAGATCGCCCGGGTTGATCGCCTCGGTGCCCGCGTTGCGGACGCGCCAGCTCGAGCCCCTGAAATCGACCCGGGTCTCGGCGTTTGGCGCCAGCGCGTCGTCCATCTTGAGGATCTGCCCGTCCACGTCCGCGGAATAACCGGGGGTCTCACCACGCAGCTTCTGGTAGACGCGCGCGCGGAAGCCCACCATGAACACCACCGACAGAATCCCGAACACCAGCCACTGCATCCACACCGGCTCGCCGATCCCCGCCAGCACGCCGAGCCCCACCGCGAACGCGGCCAGTCCGAGAAAAACCAGATAGAACTGGGCGTCGATCAACATCATCTCCGCGCCCAGCAGAATGGCCGCTATCGTGATCCAGCCCCACCAAGGCATCGCCCTGTCCTCCGGTTCGGTCGTTGCCGATTCCTCACTATATCACCCGAGGAAGCGCCGGCGCTGGATCCAGAAGCTGCCGCCCCCGAAGCCCTGCCCGAGCGGCACTCCCAGCGCCCGACAGACCTGTTTCGGGAAGCGCAGCACCGCGTAATTGCTGCCGAACAGCACCTTGAACCGGCGGGAGTGCATCAGCAGCGCGCGCAGCAGATACTGTTCGTTCCAGGACCGATTCAGGGTCAGCACCCAGTCTTTCGGGTATTCCGCCGGCAGGAAGATGTCGTGGATGTGAACTCGAACCCCGCGCTTCAGGCGCGGCAGCACCTCGAAATACAGATAGTTCACGTCGCTGCCGGTCTTGGCGACGTGGGACGAGTCGATGAACAGCACGTCGCCCGGACCCAGCCGGCGGAACAAACCCAGTTCCACTTCCTCGACCCGGGACACCAGCAGGCGGGTCAGCCCGTCGATCGATTGGTTCAGGAAGTCGCGCGGATAGGGCTCGATGCAGGTGAACTCCATCTTCCCGCCCAGGTGGGTGCGATTGACGTCGGCAGCCAGCAGCGACGAGTAGCCGGACCCGACCTCGATCATGCGGCGCGGTTTCCACTCATTCAGCAGCACGAACAGCGCACGCGCATCGAGCCAACTGAATTGGCTGTTGCGGGTGTAGAACCGACCCGGTACCTCGCCCTCGTCGAGCGTCTCGGGATAGCGGTAGTTGCCGAAGTGGCGCGGGAAGAACCGAGTCAGCACGCGGCGGTGGTAGGCATCGTTGAAGTCGATCCCGAGCGCCTTTGGGAATTCGGGCCACAGCCGCGACTCGATCTGCTTCAGTTGCCGCGGGTCGCAGATCGGCGAATAGAAATGGCCGTCCTCGTGCGACTTTGGCACCCGGTATTCGTCCGCTTCAGCACCGTCGGATGATCTGTGGTTGTCGTTGTTCATGTTCATCTCATGCCATCGGCCATCCAGGCGCCGAAATAGGCCGCGTGGCTGCGCTCGATGAGCACCTGGAACCGGTCCTCGCCCAGCGCGGCGACGACCGCGGCGATCCCCGCCAGCCGGGTTCGCGCGCTGGCGCCGGCGGCGAATCGCGCCGGCCTCAGGTCGAGTCCGGTGCCGCGGGCGAGCGCGTCGCGCGCACCCGCTCCCGACACCTGCCAGACCGCCCAGGCCGCCGATTCGTCCACCGCCAGGTGCACGAGCCCGCCGAGGCTTTCGACGCATCGCCCGATCAGCTCCTCCGGCCCGATGCCACCGCCGAAGAGCAGCCAGTGTCCCGGCCCCAGCCAAATACTGCAAGGGTCCGATTGGCCGACCCGGCCCGGCTCCGAAAGCCCGAGTCGCTCGCGCGCGGCTTTGGCCGCTGCGGCAACGACCCGCAGCGACACCAGCGTGCGCCCATCGGCCCGGGCGATCTCCACCCCCGGTGATGCGTGCTCAGCCACGGATCCGCGCTCCGCCCGGATCATAAAAGCAGCGATCGACCACGCGCACCGTCGCGCGCCGGCCTTGATCGAACACGCTCACCAGCTCGCCGCGACGGCGGTGCCCGCCCTCCAGCAGGCCCAGCCCGATGCCCTTTCCCAGCGTCGGACTGATGCCGGCCGAGGTCACGAAGCCCTCGCTGCGCCGCGGCCCCGCGCCGGCGGTCACGAAATGGGCGCCGGCGACCACCGCCGCGCTTGGGTCGAACTCGATGCCGACCAGCTGGCGCCGATCGGCGCTTCGGTCGGCGGGCCGGGCCAGCGACCGCGCGCCGACGAAGTCGGTCTTCCTCCCCGCCACGATTCGACCGAAACCCAGGTCCAGCGCGTTGGTGGTGCCGTCGGTATCGATGCCGACGATCGGGTGCCCCTTCTCCAGCCGCAGCACCAGCAGCGCCTCGACCCCAATCGGGCCCAGCCCGGCGGGTGCGCCGATTTCGGCGAGCCGTTCAATGACCGCCGGGGCCCGGTCCGCGGGGAGGCTCAGCTCGAAGCTCGCCTCGCCGGAAAAGCTGATCGTCTGAAGGCGGTACCGGGTGCCGTCGTCGAGACGCCCCGCGCGCTGGCTCATCGGCGCCAGGCCTCCGGCGTCGAGGTCGATCATCCCCGGCAGCGCCTGCACGATCGCACGCGCGCGCGGGCCCGCGACGGTGATCACCGCCCATTGCTCGGTCACCGGGGCGACGATCAGCTCGCGCCGCGACCACTCGCACTGGCGCCATTCCTCCAGCCAGTGCGCGACCCGTCCGGCATTGGCCGCGCTGGTCCCGACCAGAAAGTGATCATCGGTCAGGCGCGCGCAGACCCCGTCGTCGATCACCACCCCGTTTTCGTTCAGCATTACCGCATAGCGCGCGCGGCCGGGCTTCAGTCCCGACACCGCGGTCAGGTAGATGAAATCCAGAAACTCGGCCGCCGCCGGCCCCTTGACCTCGATCTTGCCCAGTGGCGAGGCGTCGAACAGCCCGGCTGCCTGGCGCACCCTCCCGACCTCGTGCGCGATGCCAGCATCGCGGTCGCGTCCGTACCAGGCCGGGCGCTTCCAGCCAGCAAAATCTTCGAATTCGGCACCCTGCCGCGCGTGCCAGTCGTGCCCGGGGAGACGTCGAGCGGGCGCGTAAAAATCGCCGCGACGATCGCCCGCGATCGCGCCCAGGGTCACCGGCTGGTACGGCGGGCGACAGGTCGTGGTCCCCACCGCGCCGGGATCGCGACCGGTCAATGCCGCCACCAGCGCCAGCGCGTTCCGGTTGCTGGTCTTGCCCTGGTCCGGCCCCATGCCGACCGTCGTGTAGCGCTTCAGGTGTTCGATCGAGTCGAAACCCTCGCGCACCGCCAGCTCGACGTCGGCCACGGTCACGTCGTACAGATAATCGACCCACTGGCTGGTGCTTGCGACCGGCGCGGGCGCGATCGGACCGGCGCCGCCGGTGATGCCGGCCGCGGCCCCGACCACCTCGACCGGCCGCCGGCAGTCGGCGGGTACGAAACTGGCCAGCCGCGGGTCGTGGCGCAGGCGCCCCCCGGCCTGCGCGTACAGGTTGAGCGTGGGACTGAACCCGCCCGACATCGCGATCGCGTCGCATTCCACGCGCTCGCGACCACCGTCTGCGGTGATGAAGTCGAACGACCGCACCCGCCGCGATCCATGCGCCGTAAGCGGGGTCGCGCCCACGTGCAGAGCGATTCCGCGCTCGGCGGCGGCGGCGCTCAACGCGCGATCGGGCATCGGCCGCGGGTCGATCACGGCAACCACCTCGACGCCCGCCCGGCTCAGGGCCAGCAGCGCGCGCCAGCCCAAGTCGTTGTTGACCACGCCGATCACGCGGCGCCCGCAGGCCACCCCGTACCGAGCCGCGTAGCGATGCACCGCTCCGGCCAGCATGATCCCCGGCAGGTCGTTGTTGCCGAACAGCAGCGGCTGCTCGATCGCCCCGGTCGCGAGCACGACCCTCCCTGCCCGGACCTTCCACCACGACTCGCCGGCGTCGCCGGTACCGTGGATCGTCAACACGCCGTGGTCGTAGCAGCCGGCCACGGTGGCGCCGCAGACCAGCCGGACGTTGGGGTGGCGCGCGAGCTCGACCAGCGCCTGCGCCAGCCATTCACGCGGCGGCTGTCCCTCGACCGGTTCAGGGTCGTACTCGAGCGACCCGCCGGGCTCGGCGGCCTGCTCGGCGACCAGCACGTCCTCGCCCGCGCGGGCCGCGGCCAGCGCCGCGGTGAGTCCGGCCGGACCGGCGCCGACCACGAGCACGTCGCAGTGGACGTTGACGTGCCGGTACCGCGTCGGGTCCGGCGCCGGCACCAGCCGCCCCAGCCCGGCCATCCGCCGCAGCGCCCATTCGTAGGCGTGCCAGCTCGGCCACTTGAAGGTCTTGTTGTAAAAGCCCGCCGGCCACAGCGCGCGGGTGTAGTCGATGATCCGCGCGAGGTCGAAGCCGAGCGCCGGAAACACCCGCCGGGATTCGGCGCGCAGTCCTTCGCTCAGCGGGGTCAGGGTGGCGCGTGCCAGCGGCACCGGGCCGTCACCGCGGTCCACCGTGACCAGCGCGTTGGGCTCCTCGGCGCTGGCCGCCAGCACCCCGCGCGGGCGGTGGAGCTTGAAGCTGCGGCCGACCACTGCGATCCCCGCGGCCAGCAGCGCCGAGGCCAGCGTGTCGCCGGCGCAACCCTGGAGCCGGCGCCCGTTGAAGGTGAACGCGAGCGGGCGCGAGCGGTCGATCCAGCCGCCCTCGGGCAGGCGATAGGAAGGCCCCGCCATCACCCGTCCTCGCCCGCGGCCGGCTTCGGCTCGCCCATCCGGTAGACCGCGATGATCTGGTGGGTCACGGTGTCGCGGGCCAGGTTGAACCACTGCCCGCAACCGTAGCTGTGACACCAGCGCTCGTGGTGCACGCCGCTGGGGTTGTCGCGGTTGAACAGATAATCCGCCCAGTGGGCATCGGCCGCGTCGGGCGCCGGGCGCTCGAGGTGGGACTCGCCGCCGAAGCGGTATTCGACCTCGTCGCGCACGCCACACCAGGGACAGGGGATCCGCAGCATCAGTGGCCTGTGGCACTCAAAGTGCTGGCGGCTGCCACTAGTGCGCGACCCCGGCCGCCGCGCCCTCGTCGATCAGCGCGCCGCGGGCGAACCGCTCCAGCGAGAAGTCGGCGATCAGCGGATGGGCCTGGTCGTTGACGATGGTGTGCGCCATCGTCTCGCCGCCGGCCGGAATCGCCTTGTAGCCGCCGGTGCCCCAGCCCCCGTTCAGGTACAGGCCCTTGACCGGCGTCCGCCCCATGATCGGTGTCGTGTCCGGGGTGATGTCGACGATCCCGGCCCACTGGCGCATCAGCTTGAGCCGGCTGAACGCCGGGAAGAGCTCCAGCAGCGCCGCGACGTTGTCTTCCAGCACCGGCAGCGCGCCGCGCTGGGCGTAGCTGGTATACACGTCGGCGCCACCCCCGAACACCAGCTCGCCGCGATCGGACTGGGCGACATAGCTGTGGATCACCGGCGACAGCACCACGGTGCCCAGGCACGGCTCGAGCGGCTCGGTGACCATCGCCTGCAGCGCCATCGAGGTGATCGGGACCCTGAACCCGGCCCTGGCCGCGAGCACGCTGGTGTGGCCGGCCACCGCGAGGCAGACGCGGCCGGCCGCGATCGCGCCGCGCCGGGTCTGAACCCCGCGCACCCGGCCGTCTTCGATGTCGAACCCGGTGACCTCGCACCGCTGCACGATGTCGACCCCGAGCGCGCTTGCCGCCCGCGCGTACCCCCAGACCACCGCGTCGTGGCGCGACAGCCCGCCGCGGCGCTGGATGAAGCCGCCGACGATCGGAAACCGCGCGTCCAGGTTGATCAGCGGCACTTCCCGCTTGATCTCGTCCGGGGTCAGGAGCTCCGAATCGATTCCGTTGATCAGGATCGCGTTGGTCCAGCGCCTGAGGCCCTCGAGCTCGTGGCGGCTGTGGGCCAGCGTCAGGATCCCGCGCTGGCTCAGCATCACGTTGAAGTTGAGCTCTTGTCCGAGCCGCTCGTAGAGCTTGAGGCTGCGATCGTAAAACGCGGCGCTCTGCGGCCAGAAGTAGTTCGACCGCGTGACCTGGGTGTTGCGCCCGGAGTTGCCGCCCCCGAGCCAGCCCTTGTCCAGCACCGCTACGTCGGTGACCCCGTGATTCCGTGCCAGGTAGTACGCGGTCGCGAGCCCGTGGCCGCCGGCGCCGACGATCACGACGTCGTAGGACTTCTTCGGTTCCGGCGAACGCCAGGCCGGCGGCCAGCGGCGGTGCCCGGTCAGCGCGTGGCGAACCAGCGCCGGAAACGAGTAGCCCCTCACGCAAAAACGACGGTCTTGGCGCCGTTCATCAGGATCCGCTGCTCGAGGTGCCAGCGCACCGCGCGCGCCAGCACGCTCGATTCGGTCTCGCGCCCAATCGCCGCCATCTCGGCCGGGCCAGTCGCGTGGGTCACGCGCCGCACCTCCTGCTCGATGATCGGCCCCTCGTCCAGATCGTCGGTCACGTAGTGGGCGGTCGCGCCGATCAGCTTGACCCCGCGGTCGTAGGCCTGACGGTACGGCATCCGGCCTTTGAAACTGGGCAGGAACGAATGGTGGATGTTGATGCAGCGGCCCTCGAGCGCCTTGCAGGTGGGCGGCGACAGGATCTGCATGTAGCGGGCCAGCACCACCAGGTCGATCTCGTGCTCCTCGACCCGCTCGAGAATCTGCTGCTCCTGATCGCGCTTGGTCTCCCTGCTCACCGGCAGGTGGTGAAACGCAATCCCGTGCCACTCGACCACCTCGCGAGCGTTCTCGTGGTTGGAGATCACCAGCGGGATGTCGGCCGCGAGCGCGCCGATCTTCCAGCGGTGCAGCAGATCGACCAGGCAGTGATCGAACTTCGACACCGCGATCATCACCCGCGGCCGGCGCGACACGTCGTGCATCCGCCAGAGCACCCCGAGGCTCCCGGCCAGCGGTTCGAGTTCGGCCCGAAACGCCGCCGGCTGCTCCGGTCGCGGAAACCTCAAGTGCATCCGGATGAAAAACTCGCCCGTGGACTCGTCCCCGAACGAGGCCGCCTCGCGGATATCCCCGCCATGACCCACGACCGCCTGCGTGGTGGCCGCCATGATCCCCGGACGGTCCGGGCAGTGCATCTGCAGTACGAAGTCGATCGGCACGGTATTTGTGTTCTCGCCGCGTCTGACCCCGAAAAGATTACCGCCGCTGAAGCCCGCAGAACACCCCCCTCAGTTCAGCGGGCACCCGAGGTTGTTGTCGGCGTCGAGGACCGCGGCCAGATCGAGCATGGTCGCCCGGTCGCCGCTGGCCAGCGCGGCGTCGACGTCGCCGATGACCGAACCCGGGCTCCGCGGGTATGCAACCCCGGGATGTGCCGCGTCGAGCACCGACGCGACCGAGGCCCGCAGCAGAATCCTCACGGCGCCGCTGACCCCGCTGCCGCCACCGAAGTTCAGGGCCTCGTGCAGGCTCGCGGAGCCAGCATCCGGATAGGCTGCCGCTTGCGCAAACACGCTGGCGACCGGCTGGCCCGGGGAGAACCCGGTGGGCGGCCACGAGTCGGTGTGGTTCTTCCAGTACCCGGGCGTGCATCCCTGATCGCCCGACGGTTCGTTCCAGTAGTGGCTGGGGTCGTGGGCGGCGACGTTCGTCCCCGGGCAACACTCGGTCGCGACGCTGGTGGCGGTGGCAGTGCCGACGTTCCAATAATGGCCTTCGGCCGCGGTGCCGTGGCCGGTGCAGGTCATCGAGGCGCCGGCCGCCAGGCTGGTGGACGGACAGCTGACCGCC
>JBFJNB010000063.1:0-9488 GCA_041633655.1 Lysobacterales bacterium
CCCCCGCCCACGCGCGCCCGGCGTACATTCGCTCCAGCTCCCATATCGGGATGCCCAGACCCCGACAGATCCGCTCGAGTACCGCGCGTCCCTGCGGCTTGATGGCGCCATCGGCAAGCGCGGTTTCGAGCTGCAGTTCGACGAACAGCCGGAACAGTTGGGGCTGGACGCCGCAGCTTGCGCGCAGTCGCCCGACGGCCCCGTCCAGATCGAAGCCGGGCTGCTTGCCCAGGTTGAACAGCCGAATCGCCTGCTGGCGGCGCTCGCGGTCGAGCCGCATTCGCTGCATCACCTGCTCGGCGACCCCGATTTCCTGCTCGGAAACCCGACCGTCGGCCCGCGCCAGGTGCCCCATGACCGCGAACAGGGTCTCGAAGAATGCGCGCTGCGCGTCCTTTAGGTCGAACCAGCCCAGCGCCGGCGCGTTGACGTCCAGCGCGTGCCCGAGCGCGGCGCCGATGAACGCCCCCAGAGGGCCGCCGCCGGCGATGTAGCCCAGGATGCCGCCGACGATCTTTCCCCAAACGCGCATAGCCTTCTATTGTACCGTCGCGCCCGGCCCCGTGTAGAATTGACCGTGGACCTGGCAGGGCGCCCCGATGGCCGAGCACGCATCCGATACGCTGTTTCAATCCCACATCGAAGACCTCGAACTGCTCCATCGCGGCAAGGTCCGTGACGTCTACGCGCTCGGCCCCCACGACCTCCTGATCGTGACCTGCGATCGGCTGTCGGCGTTCGATGTCGTGCTGCCCACGGCGATCCCCGGCAAGGGCATCCTGCTGAACCGGATCTCCAACTTCTGGTTCGCCCAGACCCGGCACATCATCCGCAACCACCTGCTCGGGCTCTCGGTGGACGCGGTGCTGGGCAAGTATCCGGATTTGGCCCGGCTGCGGCCGCGCTCGGCGGTGGTCAGGCGCTTGAAGCCGCTGCCGGTGGAAGCGATCGTGCGCGGCTATCTGGCCGGTTCCGGCTGGGTCGAGTACCAGCAGACCGGGGCGATCTGCGGCCAACGCCTGCCGCTGCACATGGAGCAGGCCGGGCGGCTGCCGGAGCCGCTGTTCACGCCCTCGACCAAGGCCGCCGCGGGAACCCATGACCGCAACATCACGATGGCGGAGTTCGCCGGGCTGGTCGGCCGGGCGCTGGCCGAGAAGGTCCGCCGGATCAGCCTCGATGTCTACCGCTTCGCCGCCGAATACGCCCACCACCGGGGGATCATCATCGCCGACACCAAGTTCGAATTTGGACTCGACGACGCCGGAGAAGTGGTGCTGATGGACGAGCTCTTGACTCCTGATTCGAGCCGTTTCTGGCCGCGCGGCCAGTACCATCCGGGCACCAGCCCACCGTCGTTCGACAAACAGTTCGTGCGCGATTATCTGGAGAGCCTCGGGTGGAACAAAACGGCCCCGGGGCCGAAGCTCCCGGACGAGATCGTGGCCAAAACCAGGCAGAAATACGAAGACGCCTACGGCCGGCTGGTCGACGGCGAGATCGCCGTCCCGTGAAGAAGGATCGGCACCCGACATGCCAGGCTCAAGTCGCTTTGCGGTTTCGCCGAAGGCGAAGAAGAGAAGTGGCTTGAGCCGCTCCTGGAGATCGACCATGCGAAGCATAAGAACTTGGCTGGACGAATACGGCGCAAGCCACCGCCATCCGTCCAATAAGACGATCCACTGGATCTGCGTGCCGCTGATCTACTGGAGCGTGTACGCGGTGCTGACCACGGTTCCGGCGCCGGCGTTCTTCGCCGCACTGCCGCTGCCATTGAACTGGGGGCTGGTGGCGTTCGTGGCGGTGCAGGTCTATTACTTCGCGCTGTCGCTGCGGCTGGGTCTCGGCCTGCTGCTGTTCAACATCGTGGTGATCGGAGTGACCTACTGGCTCGCGGCCAACATGGGGATCCCACTGTGGCAGCTCGCCGGCGGCGTGTTCGTGGCGGCCTGGATCGGCCAGTTCATCGGCCACCAGATCGAGGGCAAGCGGCCGTCGTTTTTCACCGACGTCCAGTTCCTGCTGATCGGCCCGGCTTGGCTGCTGGCCGACGTCTATCGCCGCCTGAAGCTCTCCTACTGAACTGTTGTCCTGTAGCCAGGCCGGGTGCTGAAGTTTCTTGATCGAGCAGTAGACCTCCCCCTCCGCGGCGATGCGACCTGCTGATAGTGGGCGGCGGACCGGCGGGATTTGACGCTGGCGTTGGAATTGTCGCGGGCACGGCCCGATTTTTCGGTGGTCATCACCGAAGCCGAGGGCCTGACACCGCCGCTTCCCGCGCGGTGCAGATTCGAAACTCCGGATCGCGGGAGCGACTTCCCGCGGGGGAACTGCGGGTACTGTCGCCCCCGCCTCAGCGTTGACCGAGACGCTCCTCGTTGGCGCGCATCCAGGCGGCGACCGCGCGCTCGGTGGAATCCTCCGATCGTGACAACGCCTCGACCACCCCGCGCCGGTCGGCGGTGCTCAGGTTCTGGTTGAACTTGAATTTGCCCTCGATGCGATCAATCGCGATCTCGATACCGACGATGTAGCGGATGTCGGGATCGATCTTCGCTCGGCGCTGATCCCAACCGCTCGCGACCGCCGCCTCGTGAGCCGCGGTCAGCGCGGTGACCAGCTCGCGCAGCTCGCGCTCGTCGAGCAGGCGCGCGCGCCCGCGCACGTGCACCGCGGCGTAGTTCCAGGTCGGCACCGTGTCCTGGTTGGCGTACCAGCCCGGCGAGATGTACGCGTGCGGCCCCTGGAACACGCACATCGCCTCGCCGTTTGCTTCGAAATCGCGCCAGTGGGCATTGGCGCGGGCCACGTGGGTCAGCAGCCGGTCGGGATCACGCCGCAGCATGAACGGCAGGTGCGTGACCCTCGGGGTGCCGTCGCGGGCGCTGATCAGCAGCCCGAAGTCGTAGTCCTCGATCAGTGCGTAAAGCCGCGCGCGGTCGGTCTCCCGAAAGGCACGCGGCGTGAACATCAGCCGGCCGGCTTACTCGCCTTGACCGGCCGCAGTAGCCAGCGCGCCAGCGCCGGCAGCAGCACGACCGCGCCGACCATGTTCAGGAAGAACATGAACGCGAGCAACTTGCCCATGTCCGCCTGGAACTGGAGCGCCGAGAAAATCCAGGTCCCGACCCCGACCGCCAGCGTGAACGCGGTGAAAATCACCGGCTTGCCGGTCTGCTTCAGCGCGTGATAGTAGGCCTCGCGCAGCGGCATCCCCTGTTTCAGGCAGGTCGCCAGCCGGCTGTAGATGTAGATCCCGTAGTCGACCCCGATGCCGACCCCGAGCGCGACCACCGGCAGCGTGTTGACCTTTAGCCCGATGCCCAGAAAAGCCATCAGCGCGTAAGCCAGCACCGAGACCAAAGCCAGCGGCAGCACGATGCAGATGGTGCCACGGATGGAGCGGAACGTGATCGCGCACAAGACGATGATCGCCAGATACACCAGCACCAGCATCGGGAACTGAGCCGCCTCGACTACCTCGTTGACCGCCGCCATGACGCCGACGTTGCCGGTCGCCAGGCGCAGATTGATCTCGCCCCGCTCGAGCTGGTCCTTGGGTTTGGGTTCGTAAACGATCAGTTTCTTGCCCGGCTGGCCGATCCCCGCGGAGACTTCCACTTCGGTACCCACATCGTAAAGCCGGCGGTAGTCCTGAACCGCCTTGACGACCCGGTTGATCGTGCTCGCCTTGTGATCGACCGTGAACACGATGATCGGCATCGCGTCGCAGTTGCTGTTCAGCAGGCCTGAGTCGGTCTCGATGTTCTGCAGGTCCTGGCGCAGCACGAAGTTGTCGCGCGGCAGCACCCGCCAGCGCAGGTTGCCCTCGTTCCAGCCGGCGTTGATGACCTTTGTCACCCACGGCAGGGTGATGACCTGCTGCACCCCTTCGACGTTGTACATGTGCCAGGCGAAACGGTCGATGTTCTCCATCGCGAGGTAATCCTCGGTGCAGGCCTGGTCCGTCGCCTCGGCGATGATGTTGATCGCATCGACCCCGAGCGAAAAACGCGAGCTGATCACCGCCGCGTCCTGGTTGTAGCGGGACTCGGGTCGCAGTTCGGGCACGCCGGACATCGAGTCGCCGATCTGCAGCTTATCGCCCTGGATATAGCCGAATATGAACAGGACGGCCCCCACGGAGAGCGCAATCGCGGCAACCCCGCGGTTGGTCAGTCCCGACAGCGATTGCCAGAGTGCGTCCTGGCGGTCGGTTCGATGAGTGTGGCTGGCGCGCCAGGCGTCGATGTTCTTGACCCTGACCAGCGACAGCAGGATCGGCAGCAGGATGAGGTTGGTGAAGATGATCAGCGCCACGCCGATGCTGGCGGTGATCGCCAACTCGCGAATGATCTGGATGTTGATGAACAGGATGGTCAGAAAGCCGATCGTGTCCGACAGCAGCGCGATCGTGCCCGGCGCCAGCAGGCTGCGAAACGTGCGGCGCGCCGCCAGCTCGCTGCTGACGCCGTGCGCCTGGCCGGGCTCGACCGCCTCGAAGGAACCGTATAGAACCTCGTTGTTCCAGGAGTTGATCATCTGCACGCCGTGGCTGACCCCGATTGCGAAGATCAGAAACGGAGTCAGGATGTTCATCGGATCGATCCCGAATCCCAGCAGGCTGAGGCTGCCGAGCTGCCAGATCACGGCCACCACGGAGCACACCAGCGGCAGCACGGTCAGGATGATCGAGCGGGAGTAAAGAAACAGCAGGATCGCGGTGATGACCAGCGCGATGCCGAAGAACCAGATCACCGAGCGGGCGCCGTCGGCGATGTCGCCGACGATCTTGGCGAAACCGATGATGTGGATGACACCGATGTCTTCGCTCTCGAACCGTTCGCGAATGCTCTCCAGGTCCGCGGCCACCCGCTGGTAGTCGAGCTTGCCGGTCTGCGGGTCCTCCTCCAGCAGGTCGGCCCAGACCATCGCGCCGCCGAAATCCTCCGCCACCAAACGACCTACGACGCCGGATTTGACGATATTTGCGCGGACGGTCTCGAACATCTCCTCGCTCGGCGCGAAGTTGGCCGGAATCACGTTACCGCCGGCGAAACCGTCCTCGACCACCTCGACGAAGCGCACGTTGGGGGTGAAAATCGAGCGCACGCTGGCCCGGTTGACACCCGGGATGAAGAACACCTCGTTGGTCACCGACTCCAGGGTGGCGAAGAAATCGGCGTCGAACATGTTGCCGTCGTTGGCCATGACCGCGACCAGCAGCCGGTTGGCGCCACCGAATTCGACCTCGTAGTCGAGGAAGGTCTGCATGTACTCGTGTTCGAGCGGGAGCTGTTTCTTGAAGCCGGCTTCCACCCGAAGATCGGTCGCAAACCAGACCATTAGCGCGGTGATCACCACGAACAGGCCCAGCAGTGGGAGGCGCAGCCCGAACACCGCATTTTCGAGTGCACGGGTCACGCCGCCCGCATTGTTGTTGTTATCGTCCATGCTCAACCCCCGATACCTTCTATCCGGCGCCGTTCGACCCCGTCCTCCCCGACCGTGACGAGACCGTCTCCGAGCGCCGCCACGGCGGCCAGGTCGCCACCCTGCGACTTCGGGCGCGAGATGAAAGCCGCCGCGCCGGGGGCGCGCAGCAGCGTCTCGCCGTTGGCTCCGACGATGACCACGCTGCCGTCAGTAGTGACGGTTCCGCCCAGCAGCGTGTTCAGGGTGCCGGTCTCGACCTGGGTCCAGCTCCGGCCGCCGTCGGCGGACTCGAACACGTGCCCGCGCATGCCGAAGGTCAGCAGTGCACCGCCAGGGACCGCCAGGACTCCGAACATCGAGCCGTCGTACGGGAGCTGGATGCCCTCCCAAGTCCGGCCGTCGTCGCGCGAGATGAAACCGTTGCCCCGCTCGGCGGCGATGTACAGGCTGCCGTCGGCAAGACGCGTCATCGCGTTCAGGTGATAGTCGACGAAATCGTCGGTGAAGTCGTCGTAGGTCTGGTACTCGTAATCGTCGCCGTCGCCCGCATCGTCGCCGGCCTCATGGTCTTCGTAGTACTCGTCCTCGTCGGTCAAAGCGTACTCGTCGTCCGCCGCACCGGCGGTCAGATCGATCGGGGTCCAGGTTGCGCCGCCGTCGGCGGTGCCCAGGAACAGCGCGTAGGCGCCGAGCGCGAAGCCGGTTTGCTGGTCGACAAAAAACACGTCCATCAGCGGCCGCGTCACTTCGGGGTTGTCGATGTCCGGCGAGGCGTGCTGCAGGACCCAGTTCTCGCCGCCGTCGGTGCTGGCGATGATCACCCGATCGTGGCCGACCGCCCATAGCCGGTCGCCTACCGCGGTGACCGCGGTCAGGGTCGAGCGAGTCGGAACGACTGCGGCCTGGCGCCAGCTCTTGCCGTCGTCGGACAGCAGCACGTGCCCGCGCTCGCCAACCGCGACCAGCCGGCCGCCGCTCGTGGTCAGGTCAAGCAGCATCGACTCGGACGCCCTCGGCATGGGTTCGGCCGGCTCGCGGCTCGAGTCGTAAGCGGCAGCGCCGCCTGAAAACAGCATCACCAAACCAAGCAAACGTAGAGTCATAGAATCGTCCTCAGAACGACGAAGGGGCCGCCGCAGCGGCGGCAGCCCCGTTTTTCGAAATGTCAGCCCGCATATTGCATGAGTTAATTGGATGTTCCGCATTTACTGAGCGGGATCAATCAATGGCGTGAGCACTTCAACGTCGGCGCAATATGCAAACCCCATCATTGCCGGTTTGTCGTCTGATTGCACGCCGCACGCGACGGCAACGCCGGTTCGCTTCTTCGCCTAGCGGCGAAACCGCAACCCGGCTCATGCCTCCCGGTCATGCGCCAATCCCGTCACGTGACCGTTTTGGCCTGTGCCCAGTTTCTGCCCGTCCTCGCGCGAGGCTGGTGCTGCGTTCTCGCCCGCTGCACTCCCCGAAGGCCAGGCGCCCACGGCGGTTTTCGGCGCCAGCCCAAAGAAACCTCGAGCGTTCGCCCGCCACGGGTCAGCCTACAATTCCGGCAACTCATGCGATATGCGGGCGGGCTCTCCGGATGGCCTACCGGGTCCCGCGCTTGCGAAGCGCCTGCGGCGTGTACTCGGCCGGGTCGCCGGGTTTATTGAACACGTTGACGTCGTCCTGGTTGTCCAGACCGACGGTGACGTAGCGACCGGACTGCAGGTCGTGGTGCGTCTCGACCGTGGCCCAGAAGGTCGGGACCTCATAGTAGTTGATTGCATGGGCCTCGGAGAAGCGCCACAGCTGGTCGCGCTGGTCGTAATGATCGATCAGGGCGATCTGATAGCTGTCTTCGTCCAGATAATAGGTGCGCCGTTTGTTGATGTGACGGGTCCCCTCCTTGAGGTTGGCCTCCGTCACCCACACCCGATGCAGCTCGTAGCGCATCAGATCTGGATTCAGGTGTCCCGGACGAACGAAATCGTCGTAGTCCAAATCACTCGAGTGCGCCTTGTAGGAGTTATACGGGATGTACATCTCGCGCTTGCCGACGACCGACCAGTCGAAGCGGTCCATCGCACCGTTGAACATGTCGGTCATATCGTTGGTGCGCAGGCCGTCCGAGGCGGTTCCGGGGTTGTCGTAGGCGACGTTGGGCGCGCGGCGGACCCGGCGCTGACCGGGGTTGTAAATCCAGGCCTGACGGCGCTGCTTGACCTGGTTCAGCGTTTCGTGAACCAGCAGCACGTTTCCGGCCAGGCGTGCCGGTGCTTCGACGACCTGATAGAAATAAAGCAGGATGTTGTTAATGTCATCCAGCGTGCGCCCTTCCTCGTAGTACAGCCCGAGCAGTTCCTCGCGCAGCTTGACCACGGTGTAGCTGCCGTCCTGGGTCGGGGCAACCTGGTTGTTGTAACGATAGCCGCCGACGCCCTTGTACTTGAGCTTGTGATTCCACATCAGCTCGTAGGCGTTTTCCGGAAACGGGAACGGAAAGCCCTCGGCCACGTCGATCACGCCCTCGCCCTCGGGCGCCAGCTTGCCGGTCATCCCGTTCTTCTTGGTCATCTCGTAGGTGCGCTGCGGAAACGACGCGGTCCGGCGCGACTGATACACGTTCATCTTGTACGTGTCCGGATAGCGCTCGAACATGGCCTGCTGCCCGACCGAAAGCTTGTCGGCATGGTCGCGGTAATTGGACGCATCGATCGTGAACAGGATCGGGTCGCCGGCAAACGGATCCGGGTGATGGTCGCCGGGCTTGTAGCCGGCCGGGGGCGACGTGATGCCGCCGGTCCAGGCCGGGATCGTGCCGTCGGCGTTCCCGGCACGCTCCGATCCCATCGGCGTCAGGTCGCCATCCAGACGATCGATCTGATCCGGTTTGGCGCCGGCGAACACGGCGCCGGCAGCGAACAAAGCGGTCAGAAGGGTGGTACGAAGAAACTTCATGCAGTCGTCCTCTTGATCAGAATGAGTACTGGACCGATGCGGACACAAAGTCCCGATCCCGCAACAGGTTGAAGCTGCCGGCGCCGAAGAACCGGGTGTAGCTGACGTCGGCGCCCCACTTCTCGAGATAGGACGCGCCCAAGCCTAAGGTCAGGGCCTTGCGATCCTCGATGAAGTTGCCGCCCGGTCCCGGGGTGGTGCCGTTGACGTCGTGGTTGAACGCGATCCGGGGCGACAGGTTGTAGGCGGTGCCAAACGCGCTGTTATAGTCGGCCCGGCTGACTAGCCGGTAGCCCCAGGAAAAACTGGTGGCAAACCCGCCGACCTGAGTGACCGGATTGCGCAGATTGCCGCCGGAAAGCTCGTCCGGGCCGCCGCCGGTATCGGTGCCGTCACCGTTGTAGCGCAGCACGTCCGGGTCCGGCAGGTCCCAGACCTTGGTCGCGCCGAACTCGCCCAGGAACACGATCTGGTCGGCCTTGATCGGGTTGTTGGGCCCGAACAGTCGGGTCAGCGAGAACTGGAGCTGGGAGACTTCATGCCGCTCCCAGCCGGTGATCAGCTCGCCCGGTGCGTACTCGCCGAGCTGGTTGGTGAAGCGGTTGACCGGCTCCGGGATCAGCGCGTTCAGCGGCGACAGCGCCGCGAACAGCAGCTCGACGTCGTCGAACTGGTACGGCTGATTGTCGCGATAGCTGAGCTCGCCCGCGAAGGCCCAGCCCGAAATCTCGGTGTTCCAGCTGAAGCCCCACATCTCGATGTCCTCGGGATACTCGACGAAATAGCGGCCGGATTCGAGATTGGTCGAGGTCACCGCGATGCCGGACAGAAGCGGCAGCCGGCTGTGGTAGTTCAGATAATAGAGCCCGAACTCGGTGTCGTTGAGGGCCGGAGAGAAATAGCGCAGCGCAAACCCGAACTGACCGGAATCGCTCGGGCTGCGGTCGTGATCGCGCGGGATCGTCAGCCCCGGGAACTGCTCGTCGAAGCGGCCGAAGCCCAGCATCACGAACTCGCCAGCCGGGACCCCGAAGTCGTTGGTCGAGAAGTAGCTGCCGGCCGGGTCCGGGTCGACCTGCTCGAACTCGAACATGTACAGGCCCTCGACC
>JBFJNB010000064.1:0-9318 GCA_041633655.1 Lysobacterales bacterium
CATGCCTACCACGTCGGGGAACCGCCGGATGCGCGCGCGCGGGCGGCCGCGGCCCGGCGCGGGATCGACCTGTCGCGGCAGCGGGCGCGGCGGGTCAGCCACGAGGATTTCGAACGCTTCGACTACATCCTGGCGATGGACGAACAGAATCTGCGCGCGCTGCAGGCGGCCGCGCCCGGTCATGCGCTGGGCAAGATCCGCAAGATGATGGAGTTCTCCAGCCTCGGGGTCACCGACGACGTGCCCGATCCGTACTACGGTGGTAGCCACGGGTTTGAACAGGTGCTGGATCTGCTCGACAATGCGATGGTGGGGTTCCTGGATCAACTGGCACGCGCGCATCCCGAACTCTCAACCGTGACCGCGGCGGAGGAACCGTAGTTGGCGGCGGCTCCCAAAGCTCCCGAGTTCGCGGACTCGCTCCGGTGGCTCAACACCAACACCCCGCCAAAGATCACGGGCAGTCTCGGCAAGGTGGTCCTGATCTACTTCTGGACCCCCTCGAACGTCAACTCGATCAACCTGCTGCCCGACATCCGGGCGTTGGAGAACAAGTTCGAAAACGGCCTGGTAGTGGTCGGGGTGCTGTGCCCGAAGTTCCCGCGGGAATCCGACCCCGCCGGCGCGCTGAAGGCGGTCAACCGCCTGTTCATCCGCCACCCGGTTGCGCTGGATCCCGATTTCGCGCTGTGGCGGAAGTTCGGCGTCACCGGCTGGCCGACGGTCGCGATCATCGACGCGGAAGGACACCTGCGCCGAATCCTCCGGGGCGACGACCGTGGCGACGAACTCGATGCGACCGTCACCTTCCTGCTCGACGAGGCGGCCGGCAAGGAAATCCGCAACTACGGGCAGAACCCGCGCGTCCTTCGCGAGGAGAACTCGGGGCCGCTGCAGTTTCCTTGCGCGTTACTGATCGCGCGCGACCACATCTACATCAGCGACAGCGGCAACAACCGCATTCTCGAGGTCAAGGAGGACGGTCGGATCACCCGGGTGTTCGGTTCCGGCAACCCCGGGTTCTGGGACGGCACGCTGCAAAACGGTGGGTTCAATTCGCCGCGGGGCCTGGCGATCTCGGAGAATTATCTGTACGTCGCCGACACCGGAAACCACGCGATCCGCCGGGTGAATCTCTACAGCGGCGACATCGAAACCGTCGCCGGTGTCGGCAAGCCGCGCAAGACGGTGGTCGTGGCGACCTCGAACGTGCGCCGGACGCCGCTGGTCTCGCCGGTGGGTCTGGCGGTCCACGGCCCGAGCCTGTTCATCACCGTGACCGGGCTCAACCAGATCTGGCGGCTGGATCTGAAGAACAACCGGATCGGCTGGTTTAGCGGCAGCGGGCGCCATGGGCTGGTCAACGGGGCCGCGGCAAAGGCCGCTTTCGCCTCGCCGATGGGAATGGCGGTCGGCGAGCACCAACTGTTCGTGGCCGATGCCGATTCGTCGTCGGTGCGTGAGGTGCAGATCCAAACCGGCGCGGTCAGTACGCGCAGCGGACGCGGCACGTTCACGTTCGGCTGTGAGGACGGGGTGCGCAAACAGGCGCTGATGCAATACCCGATGGATGTGGCGCTGAACGTGAACAAACAGCAGCTCTGGATCGCCGATTCCTACAACAACCGGCTGCGCCTGATGGACGTGAAATCGGGGCGCATCACCAGTCCCGTCTTACACCACCAGTTCAACGAGCCGAACTGCATCGTGAGCCACGGCCGAGTGTTGTGGATCGCCGACACCAATTCCCACGACATCGTGCGCGTGCACATGGCCGACCGCGCCTGTGAGCCGTTCAAGATCATCCAGGCCGCCGTCTGACCCCGCCCCGGAGTTCGATGGGCGCGCGGTCGCCCGCCGCCTGACCACCGCTCCCGGGGTCTATCGGATGAATTCGGGCGACGGCGACGTGCTGTACGTCGGCAAAGCCCAGAACCTGCGCAAGCGGGTCATGAGCTACTTCACCCGCGGCGCGCTGAACACGCGCACCCACGCGATGCTGAGTCAGGTGCGCGCGATCGAAGTCACGGTAACCCGGACCGAGGGCGAGGCGCTGCTGCTGGAAAATCAGCTGATCAAGGAGTTCATGCCGCGCTACAACGTGCTGCTGCGCGACGACAAGAGCTACCCCTACATTTATCTGTCGAGCAAGGAGGAGTTTCCGCGGCTGGCGTTCCACCGCGGGGCCAAGAGCCTCCCGGGGGAATATTTCGGCCCGTTTCCCAGCGCCTACGCGGTGCGCGACAGCCTGAACCTGATGCAGAAGCTGTTTCGGGTTCGCCAGTGCGAGGACAGTTTTTTTCGCAATCGCTCGCGGCCGTGCCTGCAATACCAGATCAAGCGCTGCACCGCGCCGTGCGTGGACCTGATCGACGCGGAGGCTTAT
This sequence comes from Lysobacterales bacterium, assembly GCA_041633655.1. Lineage (GTDB taxonomy): Bacteria > Pseudomonadota > Gammaproteobacteria > Xanthomonadales > SZUA-38 > JBFGYD01. The sequence goes on from JBFJNB010000064.1 coordinate 2,387, forward strand.
CGTGCGGACGTGCGCCACGCGCGGATGTTCCTGGACGGTCGCAGCTACCAGGTCATCAAGGAGCTGGGGCAGCGGATGGAGGCGGCCAGCTCCGCACTCGAGTTCGAGCGCGCGGCGGCGATCCGCGACCAGATCGCTACGCTCAAGCGCATCCAGGCGCAGCAGTACGTGGCCGGATCACGCGGCAACCTGGACATCGTTGCGGTCGCCGGAGAGGGCGCGGCGGTATGCGTGCAGGTGTTCTACTTCCGGGAAGGGCGCAACATCGGCAACCGCGCGTTCTTTCCCCGCAATCGCGGCGATGCCGCCGGGTCCGAGGTGCTGGCGGCGTTCATCGCGCAATACTACGGAGAGCGCGAGCCGCCGCGGGAAATCGTGGCCAACGGCGATTTTCCGGATCGCAAGCTGATTGCGGCGGTACTGAGCGAGCGGGTCGGGAAGCGGGTCAGGATTCTGTACCGCCCGCGGGGCGACAAGGCCAAGTGGCTGCAGATCGCCGAGAACAACGCGCGCACCGCGCTGGCAAGCCAGCTCGCGGGCCGCGCCGGGATGCAGCGCCGCCTCGAGGCGCTGCAGAAGCTGCTGAATCTCGATGAGCCGCCTTCCCGGATGGAGTGCTTCGACATCAGCCACACCCGGGGCGAGGCCACCGTGGCCGCGTGCGTGGTGTTCGATGCCAACGGTCCGCTCAAGTCCGACTACCGGCGGTTCAACATCCGCGACGTCGCGCCGGGGGACGATTACGGGGCGATCCACCAGGCGCTGGAGCGGCGCTACCGGCGCCTGAAGGCGGGCGAGGGCAGCATCCCGGACGTGTTGTTCATCGACGGCGGCAAGGGCCAGGTCGGGCAGGCGCTGCAGGTGCTGGAGGAGTTGCAGATCGACCAGACGCTGGTGGTCGGGGTCTCCAAGGGGGCCGGTCGCCGGGCCGGCCACGAGACGCTGTACGTCGGCGCGCGGCAGGCCATGCTGCAGCCGGCGCCCGATTCGCTCGCCGGACACCTGATCCAGAGCATCCGCGACGAGGCTCACCGCTTCGCGATCACCGCCCATCGGCAGCGTCGCGGCAAGGCGCGCCAGCGCTCGGTGCTGGAGGACATTCCGGGCATCGGCGCCAAGCGGCGCCGCCTGCTGCTGGAGCACTTCGGCGGCCTGCGGGGCCTGCGCCGGGCCGGGGTGGAGGAGTTGTGCGCGGTCGAGGGAATCCACGAACACCTGGCTCGGCGCATCTACGACGCGTTGCACGAGTAGCCTATACCGCTCACCAGCCTGGCGTCTGACGAGTCCGATTGAAATTCCCCGGCGTTGTGCCCATGATTCCAGTGGTCACCGGCCAGGGAAATCGGCGAGCGTTGATGGAACTCAATCTAGCCACCTTGCTCACGCTGTTTCGGATCGCGCTGATTCCGGTTCTGGTGGTGTTCTTTTATCTCCCGTACGGCTGGACTAACTGGGCCTGCGCGACGATCTTCGGTCTGGCCGCGGTCACGGACTGGGCCGACGGTTACGTCGCCCGGCGCTACAACCAGGTGTCGCCCTTCGGCGAGTTTCTGGACCCGGTCGCCGACAAGCTGATGGTGGCGGTGACCCTGGTGCTGCTGGTCGGATATCACCCGACCGCGTGGTTCGTGGTGCCGGCGGCGATCATCATCGGGCGCGAGATCACGATCTCGGCGCTGCGCGAGTGGATGGCCGGAATCGGCGAGCGCGGCACGGTCAGGGTGGCATTCATGGGCAAGCTGAAAACCATCGTCCAGATGGTCGCGCTGCTGCTACTGCTGGTGCGCGAACCGATCGGGCCGATCCCGACTTTCGCGCTGGGTCACCTGGGGTTGTGGATCGCCGCGGTGCTGACGATCTGGTCGATGGTGGTGTACCTGCGGGCGGCCTGGCCGGCGGCGCGCTCGGCGGGGGAATGACCAGCCTGGATGCTGGGGCAGTTGCGCTGGGCGCCGCCAGCCCGACAGTGCCATTTTGGCGACTTGACAGCCCGGGTGCGATTCGTAGACTATCGGCCCTCGCGCGGGAATAGCTCAGTTGGTAGAGCACAACCTTGCCAAGGTTGGGGTCGCGAGTTCGAGTCTCGTTTCCCGCTCCAGTTTGCCATCCCAGCCCGAGCCTTCGCACTCGGGCTTTTTTGTTTCGGCGGACCCAAGGCTCAGCCCGCCATGCTGACTGTCAGCTCAATTACGGGACAGGACACTATCATGTTCGAGGACGACGACGATCGCATCTACGCCGTGGTGATCAACCAGGAAGAGCAGTACTCGATCTGGCCTCAGGTCCGCGACGTCCCGGCCGGGTGGAAGCCGGTCGGCAAGACCGGAACCAAGCAACAGTGCCTGGACTACATCGAGGAAGTCTGGACCGACATGCGCCCGCTGAGCCTGCGTAAACAGATGGAAGCGCTCGCCAAGAACGCCAAGGGTAAATAACCCGACCGGGAACGGATCGAGGCCGCCCTCGAGATGCCCTTCCTGCCCGCGCTGCTGCGGCACCGGCGCTGGGTGATCGCGTTTTACCTGGCGCTGGGCGCGGCAATGCTCCCGGGGCTCGCGCGAATCTCCCAGGACAACTCCCCCGAGGTTTTCTTCGTGCGCGACGCCGCCGCGCTAGCCGATTTCCGCGAACTGGAGCTGCACTTCGGCCGCGCCCGCGGCCTGCGGGTGGTGGTCGGCGGCGATGGGCTGTGGACCGCCGCGGGCCTTGCCTGGCTCGGAATGCTGGAGCAACAGGCGCAGCAAATCCACGGGGTCATCGGCGCCGCCGGCCTGTACGGCCACCATCGCTGGCGGCTGCCGGCCTGGCCCCCAACCGACGTCGCGGAATTCCGGCGCGAGGTGCTGGGCGACCTGCTCGACCGCAACGCCGGCTGGGTCGGCGCCGATGGGGCCCGGGCGACCGTTCTGGTTGGTTTTTACAAACTGGCGCCCGACCAGTTGCGACAGACGCTCCAGGAGCTCGATGCGCTGCTGCGCGGCGCGCCGCCCGGGATCGAGGTCGCGCTCGCCGGCGTGCCGCAACTGAACCGGGCGATGGACGAGGCGCTGACCCAGATGGCCCGGGGGTTCTTTCCGCCGCTGGCGCTGCTGGCAGTGCTGCTGGTGGCGCTGGTGCTGCGAAGCCCGCGCCACGTTGCCCTGCCGTTTCTGGTGGTCGCGGTGTGTCTGGCGACGGTATTCGGGGCGATGGGCTACGCGGGGGCTCGGGTAAACCTGGTGACGATCATCCTCGCACCGCTTTTGTTCGTGATCACGCTGGCCACCGCGGTGCACGTGCTGCTCGGATTTAGGCTGCTCGCGCCCCACGCCGCCGGAACCTCAAGAGCGGTGATCGAGACGTACCGGATCAAGGCCTGGCCGGTCGTGTGGACCGGCGCCACGACCGCGCTGGGATTCGGCTCGCTGGCGTTCAGTCCGGCGCCTCCGGTGCAGTCCCTCGGCGTCTGGGCCGCGGCCGGGATCGGCTTCATGACCATCGCCATGCTGAGCTTTTATCCGGCGCTGTTGGCCGGGATTGTCGGGCCGGCGCCGCGCCGGCGCGCGCTCCGTTACGACGCCTGGGCGGGTGATCGTGGGCGGGCGTGGGCGCAGTGGGCGGTGCGCCGACGCGGCTCGGTGCGTGCGGCGTTCGTCCTGCTCGGCGTGGTGTTCCTGGCCGGCGCGCTGCGGCTGGACGTGGATGCCAACCTGCGCGATTACTTCGCGCCGGGGCATCCGCTGCGGGTAGCGCTGCAGCAGTTGGACCAGGCCGGCGTGGGCGCGTTTTCGGCCGATCTGGTGTTGATTCGCGATTCATCTCCCGAGCGCCGGTTCGATCTGCCGGAAGAGCTGGCGCGGCTGAGCGAACTGACCGCGGCGCTGAATGCGCTCCCGGCGGTCGCGGGAGCCGTCGGAGTCGCGGACCTGGCGGACGGGATCGCGCGTTATGCGGAGTCCGGGGCCGCCGTGGATGACCGCCTGGATGCGCTGAAACGGGTCCGCGGGGATCCGCAGCAGCGCCCAATGCTGGACTATTTCCTGACCCGCGACGCCGCGCGTACCCGGATCACCTTATTCGTTCCGCTGCTCGGCTACACCGAACTGGACCCGGTACTCGAGCGCGCTCGCAGCGAGGCGACGGCGCGCTTTCCAGATGCTGAAGTCGTATTGAGCGGGCAATACCCGCTTGTGCTGGCCGCCCAGCGCGCGTTGCTGAAGACGATGGTGCTGTCGCTGACGGTGACGCTGCTGGGCATCGCGCTGGTCCTGCGATTGGTCCTGGGCAGCACCCGGTTGACGCTGGCGGCGATGCTGGTCAACGTCTGGCCGGTCGTTTTCGTGCTCGGTCTGATGGGCTGGTCCGGGATCCCGGTGGACAGCACCACGGTCATGATCGCCGCCGTGGTTCTCGCCCTGGCGGTCGACGATACGCTGCACACGCTCGGCTATCTGCGCGCGGTTCCGCGCGGGCGGACCCCCGCCGCCGTCGCCGCGCTCGAGCGCTGCGCGCCGGCGCACCTGCTGACCTCGGTGGTGCTGGCCCTGGGCTTTGGAATGCTGGCGTTGTCTGCGTTCGTGCCGGTCGCGCGCTTCGGGGGCTTGAGCGCGCTCGGGATCGGCGCGGCGCTGGCGGCCGATCTGTTATTGGTGCCCGCGCTGCTGGCAGCTTTGCCGGCCGCGGCTGCTGCCCGCTTCAGGCGCGCCGGCGGCCGATGAGAATGCCGGCGCCCAGCAGCGCGAGCAATGAGCTACCGGCGGTCACGACCAGGGTCTCGAAACTGTCCCTGAAAACCCCGTCGGACACCGTTCCGGCCCAGCCGCCGGAGAGGCCGTCGTAGGGCCCGACGATCACGTCGAAGCCGCCGCCGAGGAATAACATGCCTTTGCGGCCCGGGGGATTGACGATTCCGCCGGTGAACGTGGCCTCGCCGAAGATGCCGCCGAACAGCATGCCGTTGAAAATCGTCACGCCGTCGGGATTGCCGCTCAGCTCAGCCGCCATTTCGGGCGGGCAGGGGCTGGGGCCGGAAACCAGTTCCAGCACCGCATTGCCGCTCAGCGTGCCCTTTTCGAGATCGTGCACCACCTGGGCGTAGCCGACGAAGCTGCAGGGCTCGTTTTCGCCCGGCAGGGTCACGTCGGTGGCCAGTTCCCACTGGCCCGAGAAGTCGAACACCTGGGCCCGCGCGAGGCCCCAGGGCAGCGCCGCCAGAAATATCGCCGCGGCGCATCGGCTTGAGATCTTGCTTACGCTCATCTCGTCATCCGTCAATTGCTCACCGTCGAGCTTATTCCCAACCGGCGGCGCGGCGGTTGATCCGGATCAAACTTGGGCCAGCCTGGCGCACACCGCCTCGGCAACCCCCGCCGCGGTGGCTTCGTCCATGTCGCCGTCGAGGTAAACCATGTCCCAGTACAGGCGTCCGCCGAAGCGCCGCGCGTTGGCAGTGTAGGGTGGACCGAGCGAGAAATTGGACACGAACGCGTGCAGCGCGGTCAGCCGATAACGGCCCTGTTCTTCGGCCAGGCGGACCCCGCCACCGTAGGCCAGCCCGGCGTGCCCCATTCGAAATCGGCGCTGACCCAGCACCAGCGCCATCAGCCGCCGACTCAAGGCCACCGCGGAGAACCACTCGCCGCGCTTGGCGGCGGCGTGAACCTGGCGACTGACCCGACGGGCCAGCGCCCAGACGTCGCCAGCGCGCACGTCGGTGCGCAGCGCCAGCATCGCGACGCAGCTCGCCAGATGTTCCGGCCCGAGCGTCGGCTCGAGATAGGGCCGCAGGTTGGCGAATACATAGTGGCGCAGCGCCGGCAGTGCGGGCAGACGCTCCGCGGCAACCCGCAGTTGGGCCGCGCACAAAAAGCTGTTGACGGTTACCCGCTCGCGCCGGCAGCGGCGGGCGATGGCGGCTGTGGTCTCCGCGCTCAGGACCACCGGGTGAACCCGGCAGCGGCCGCCTGGGACGAGTTTCGGATCGCGCCCGCCGCGGCCGTGCCAGCGCACCGCCGCCTCGTCGGTGAGCTGCCCGGCGAGGTAGCGGAGCCTGCCGGCAACGGCGCGCCAGCCCCGATAGCGGGAGGGAAAATACGCCTCGGGTGGGCCATTCAAGGGGAGCGGCCCGAACCCCTCGGGTTCGCGGCCGGCGGCGAGCAGCTCGCTCACGCTCAGCAGTTCGCCGACCCAATGGGCTCCCGAGGCGCCGTCGAATATCGCGTGCTGGGCGGCGATGACCAGGTGCCGCACCTGGCCTTCCGGCGCCAGCAGCGCGGTCAGGCGCAGCAGCGGCCCGACGGCGGTGTCGAAGCCGGTATTGAGCGCGCGCTCGGCGACCCGGCGCCAGTCCTCCGGCCACGGGTGCGGGATCAGGGTAAGCGGTAGCTCCGAGGTCGCCTCGAGCACGAATTCGAGCCGCCCGCCGGCGCTGCCCACGCGCGCGCGCAGCAGCGGGTGGCGCGCGCGCAGGACCGCCAGCGCGCGCCGCAGCACGTCCGGCTCCGGTCCGGGCTCGAGCGCCAGCACCGTGACCACGTTGAACGCGAAGTGCCCGTTGGTCAGCACCTGGGCCGACTCGAACGCGCCCAGCGCGCGGCGGGCGCTCACTCGAGCGCCCAGGACAGCGTGATTCCGTAGGTTGCCGGATCGCTCCATCGCAACTGGTCGAAGCCGAAATCGGAGACGTCGAACGCGTTGACCAGATATCGCTTGTCGAACACATTGCGCCCCCACAGCGCGATCCCCCAGCGCCCGTCGCCGGAGCGCCAGGCGAGCCGGGCGTTGGCGTGCCAATAATCCCCGCCTTCCAGGCGCGTTGAGTTGGCGGTGTCGAAGAAGAACTCGCCCAGGTAGCGGGTGTCGACCTGGGCGGTCAGGGTGCCGCCGGCCACGGGCCAGTCGTAGCCGAGCAGGGCGTTGAAGGTCAGATTCGGGGCATTGGCCAGCTCGTTGCC
>JBFJNB010000065.1:0-9165 GCA_041633655.1 Lysobacterales bacterium
CAAGGGGATTCTCCAGCTCACGATCGCCCTTGTAGCGTTCATCAGCGAGCATCTTGGTCTCGGGGCCCCAGTAGACCAGGTCGGCCTCCCAGTCATCCGCGCGCCCGCCGGCAAAGCCGTAGGTCTTGAAGCCCATGGTCTCCATCGCCCGGTTGCCGGCGAAGATCATCAGATCGGACCACGAGATCTTGCGGCCGTATTTCTGCTTGATCGGCCACAGCAGCCGGCGGGCCTTGTCGAGGTTGCCGTTGTCCGGCCAGCTGTTGAGCGGGGCGTAACGCTGAGATCCGGTGCTGCCGCCGCCGCGGCCGTCGGCGATCCGATAGGTGCCCGCGGCGTGCCAGGTCATCCGGATGAAAAACGGGCCATAATGGCCGTAGTCGGCCGGCCACCAGTCCTGAGACTGCGTCATCAACGCGTCGACGTCCTGGGCCAGGGCGTCGAAGTCGAGCGACTTGAATTCGGCCGCGTAATCGAAATCCCCGCCGTAAGGGTCGGCCTCGGGGTGGTCCTGGCGCAGCACGCGCAGGTTCAACTGGTTCGGCCACCAATGCTGGTTGGCGGTGATGCCGACGGCCTGGAAGGCCTGATGCATCACCGGGCATCGCGCCGCCGCGGGTTCGTCGCTGGTCACGGTCGTGCCGTGGTCTTGGTCGCTCATGGTGTTCCTCGTTGCTCGTGGTTAACTCGTTTGAAACGCGTGGTGATGTTCTGCGCGCTCAGGCGCCGCTGGCTGCCTCGCGGCAGCCGGGACAGGTACCCCAGTAGACGACCTCGGCCTCGTCGATCTGGTAGCCCTGGTCTTCGGCGGGCGTCAGGCACGGCCGCTCGCCAACCGCGCAGTCGACGTCTACCACCCCGCCGCACCTGCGGCAGACCAGGTGGTGATGGTTGTCGCCCACGCGCTGCTCGAAGCGGGCCGACGACCCGGCGGGCTGAATGCGCCGCAGCAGGCCTTTGTCGGCCAGGACGCCGAGGGCGTCGTACACCGCCTGGCGCGAGATCGCGCCGATCTCCGCCCGCACCGCCGCGGCCACCTCGTCGGCCGTGCAGTGCGGCCGGGCTCCCACCGCGCGCAGCACGGCGAGCCGCTGCGCCGTGACCTGGAGGCCGTTTTGGCGCAGCAGCGCCGCGGAATTGGCGGACAAGCGAGACATTGAAGGTAGTCTTGATCAAATTTTGGAATAATTCAAGAATTAGTTCCAATCGGGGGCGGACGCTCGACCGCTGCCGGGCGGGCGTCGCCGCGTTGCAGTGGCCCGGGTCCTGCGGTATATACCTAAACCACCACGCCACCGGTCGGGCCGGTCGGCGGATTCCCACCGCGGCGATGACGCCGACCGGAGGCGCACATACACGTTCTTTTCTTATCCCCCGGCTATCCGGCGGAGATGGCCGACTTCAGCCGCGGGCTCGCCGAGTCCGGCGCGCGGGTCACCGGTCTCGGCGAGCACCCCGCCGAGTCGCTGCCCGCGGTCGTCAAGCGCAGCCTGTCCGACTACATCCGCGTACCGTCGCTGGTGGATGCCAATGCCGTGATGGCCGCGGTGCTCCGGCATGCCGAGCGCAGCCCGTTCGACCGCGTCGAGTGCCTGTGGGAGCCGTTCATGATGCTGGCCGCTCAGCTGCGCGAGGCGCTCGGGGTCGGCGGGATGCACACCGCCCAGACGGCGCTTTATCGCGACAAGGAAAAGATGAAGCGCGCGCTCGATGCCGCCGGCCTGCGCACCCCGCGCCACACCACCGCGGTTGGCGCCGAGGCAATCCGCGCGGCGGCGGTCAAGATCGGGTTGCCGCTGGTGATCAAGCCGATCGCCGGCGCGGGCTCCGCCCACACCCACGAGGTGCGCGACGAGCGGGGCCTGGAGACGGCGATCGCCGACGTCGGCGAGCAGCGCGAGGTCAGCGTCGAGGAATACGTCGAGGGCGAGGAGTTCACCTTCGACACGGTCTGCGCCAACGGGCGGATTCTGTACGAGAACATCGCCTGGTACCGGCCCAAGCCGATCATCGGGCGCAACGTCGAATGGATCAGCATGCAGACCGTCAACCTGCGTGACATCGACCGCCCGGAGCTGGCCGCCGGGCGCGAGCTGGGGCGAGCCGTCATCGACGCGCTCGGGTTCCGCACCGGCTTCACCCACATGGAGTGGTTCCTGACCCCCGACGGCGAAGCGGTGTTCGGCGAGATCGGCGGCCGTCCGCCGGGCGGGCGCTCGGTGGACCTGATGAACTTCACCCACGACTTCGACGTCTACGTCGGCTGGGCCGAGGCGGTGTGCACCGGCCGCTTCGGCCAGACCGCGCGGGGCCGCTACAACGCCGCGGCGATTTTCAAGCGCGCGCGCGGCCAGGGCCGGATCTGCGCGATCCACGGCCTGGAAAACTTGCGGCGGCGCTTCGGCGAGCACATCGTGGTCGAAGATCTCCTGCCGATCGGCGCGCCGCGGCGCAACTGGCGCCAGACCCTGTTGTCCGACGGCTATCTGGTGGTGCGTCATCCGCGCCTCGACCGGACGCTTGAGATCGCCGACGCGGTCGGTCGCGACCTGCAGATCGACGCGCGCTGAGCCGATGGCAGTTCATCTGGTCACGGGCGGCAATCGGGGCATCGGGCTCGAGTTGTGCGCTCAACTCAGCGCGCGCGGCGACGAGGTGATCGCCGTGTGCCGAACCGGAAGCCCCGAACTGGAGGTGCTCGGGGTCGACATCATCGACGGCATCGACGTCAGCGACGCCGATTCGATCCAACGGCTCAAGGCCGCGCTGGCCGGCCGGCGGCTCGACGTCCTGATCAACAACGCCGGGATCCTGCGGGGGGATTCGTTCGGGAGCCTCGACTACGACGAGATGCTGGAGCAGTACCGGGTCAATGCCCTGGGGCCGCTGCGGGTCACCGAGGCGCTGGTCGACAATCTCAAGGCCGGGTCGAAGGTGGTGATCATCACCAGCCGGGTCGGCTCGATCGGAGACAACGCCTCGGGCGGCAACTACGGCTACCGGGCCTCGAAGACCGCGATCAATCAGATCGGCACCAACCTCAAACACGAGTTCAGGACGCGCCGCATCGCCGTCGCGCTGCTCCACCCCGGGCTGGTGGCCACCGACATGACCGGCGGCCGTGGCATCCCGCCGGCCGAGTCCGCGCGCGGGCTGATCCAGCGCATCGACGCCCTGAACATGGGGAATACCGGCGGCTTCTGGAACGCCGAGGGCTACGAGCTGCCCTGGTAGCTGGACTTTCCCGCTTGGTCGGAAACTACGTATGGCAGGCTCGGCGGCCGCCGTGATAGCAATATGCATGCCGTCACCGGTATTTTTTGAGTGTGAACAACATGATTCGACCAAGCTTCCTGGCCCTGGCCTTTGGCGCCCTGGTGGCGATTGCCAACCCGGTCTCATCGGCCAACTTCAACGACGACCTCAAGCGCGTGGACGAGGCCCTCAAGACCAACCCGTCCGGGGTGCTGAAGCAGTCGCTCGAGTCGTGCCTCAAGCAGCGCAATTACGCGGTCAGGCTGATCAACCTGGGCATGACCGACCGGGCGCAACGGGCGCTGGACTATTGCTTCAATTCGCTGCGGATCTCCCGCGACGGGCCGGTGACCAAGGTCACCGCACCGACTCCGGAAGAACTGCGGGCCAAGGCCAACCGGGAATACGATCAGGCGCTCACGCTGACCCCGAACGTCGCCAACGGCCTGGCCGTGTACCGCGAGTGCGCCGCGTGTCACGAGCCCGAGGGCTGGGGTCTTTCCAGTGGCAGCGTGCCGCAGATCGCCGGCCAGCATCGCAACGTGATCATCAGGCAACTGGCCGACTTCCGGGCCGGCCATCGCGGTTCGGCGATCATGGCTCCCTACGCGGCCGCCGAGGTCATCGGCGGCGCCCAGGCGGTCGCCGACGTCGCCGCCTACATCTCCACGCTGGAGATCAGCGTCGCCAACGGCAAAGGTCCGGGCACCGATCTCGAACTGGGCAAGAAACTCTTCCAGGACGAATGCATGCAGTGCCATGGCGAGTCCGGCGAGGGCAGCAACGAAGAACTGGTGCCGCGGCTTCAGGCCCAGCACTACAAGTACCTGCTGCGCCAGTTCGAGTGGATCCGCGACGGCAAGCGCCACAATGCGAATGCCGAGATGCAGGCCCAGATCCAGGGGTTCGAGGAGCGGGAGATGCACGCTATCCTCGATTATGCCTCGCGCCTGATGCCGCCCGAGGAATTGCGCGCGCCGGCGGACTGGAAGAACCCGGATTTCAATTGATCATAGAGCCCGCTGGCTGTGGATCGGCGCGGGCCTCGCCTGCGTCGGCCTGGGGGCGCTCGGGGTAGTCCTGCCGATCCTGCCGACGACCCCTTTTCTGATCCTCGCGGCGGCGGCGTTCGCGCGCTCATCGGAGCGCCTGCACGCCTGGTTGCTCAACAATCGCAGCTTCGGACCGATGATCCGGCAGTGGGAGGCCAATCGCTGCATTCCGCGCGCGACCAAGATCATCGCGCTCGCCGCGATGGTCCTCGTGGGGGGTAGCTCCATCTGGCTCGCGCTGGAGTCGGTCGCCGCTCGCGTGGTCGCACTCGCGCTCGTCGCCACCGGCTGCGTCACGGTCCTGCTGATACCCACCTGCCGGTCGGAAGGGCGCAAAACGGGACCGAGTTGACTATCCGACCCGCCAGCTCGGGTATTTTGTCACCAGCGGAAATGCCATACTTTCGCACCAGGAGCTGAGAACATCTGCTGCGATGTGTGAACTGTTTGCCATGAGCTGCCGCAAGCCGGCGGCACTGACCTATTCCCTCCCGGAGTTTTCCAGGAACGGGTCGAGCCTGCGGCGCAACCGCCACGGCTGGGGCATCGCGCTCAGCCGCGACCGCGACGCGATCGTGATCAAGGAGCCGGAACCGGCCAGCAACAGCCGCTGGGTGCGCTTCATCGCCGACAACGCCATCCCCGCGAAAATGGCGATCGCCCACGTCCGCGATGCCACCCGGGGTGAGCACACGATGGAGAACACCCATCCGTTCCGGCGCGCGCTGGGAAAGCGAGTCCACCTGTTGGCGCACAACGGCACCCTGGAAGGCATCGAAAACAGATTCGATGCAAAAGCCCTGCACTACCGCCCCGTCGGCGAGACCGATTCGGAACTTGCGTTTTGCGCGCTGCTGACCAGGCTCAAGCCGTACTACGACTTAGACGACCTGCCGCCGCTGGACACCCGGTTCGAGGTCTTCGCGGCATTCTGCGCGGAGGCGCGGCAGCTCGGTCCGTGCAATTTGCTCTACTACGACGGCGACGCGCTGTTCGTGCACGCGCATCGCCGGTACCACGAGGAAAACGGCAAATTCGTAGGCCCCCGCGCGCCCGGTCTGCAAATCAGGCAGTGCATGACCTGCTCGGCCGAGCCCGAGGTCCATTGCCCCGGCCTGGACCTGGAGCCGCGCGATCCGCACACCGTGCTGGTGGCCTCGGTGCCGCTGGACGACCAGGGCTGGGAGCCGCTGCCGGAAGGCGCGGTGCTGGCGCTGAAGGACGGCGAAATCCTGAGGTCGAATCACTAGGCGCTGACGCTACGGCGGTCGAGTTCCCGACGAATCACCGCGGCGAGCTCACTGGTTACCAGCGGCTTCTGGATCAGCGGCGTATGCTCGCCGCGAAGCCGCTGCCGCGCGAGCACCTCGCCGGTATAGCCGGACATGTAAACGACCCGGAGCTCGGGCCGGATCGCCAGCATGCGGCGCGCCAGTTCCGGGCCGTTGCAATCGGGCATCACGATGTCGGTCAGCAGCAGCTCCAACGGTCTTTCTCGGGCGATGCCCAACGCGTCCTCGGCGCGATTGGCAGTGAATACCGTGTACCCCAGGGGCTCGAGAATGCCGGCTATGACGCGCGTGATCGAGGTTTCGTCGTCGACGATCAGGATGTGTTCGGTTCCCCCCAGCGCTCCCGATAAGTTGTCGGTCGCGGCGGTCGCCGTGTCCCGCAGGGTCACCGGCAGGTAGACCTCGAAGCGCGCTCCGCTGCCGGGCTGGCTCTTGACCTCGATGTGCCCACCGAGCTGACGCACGATGCCGTGGACGGTGGCCAGACCCAGGCCCGTGCCCTCGGGTTTGGTGGTGAAAAACGGAACGAAAATCTGGCTCTGAATCGAGTCGTCCATGCCCACGCCGTCATCGCTTACGGCGATCACGCCGTGGCGACCGCCGGCTTGGCCGTCCTCGCGGTCGGAGGCCGATTCGAGAACCACCTCGCTGATCGCAACCTCGACTCGTCCCCCCTCGGGCATGGCCTCGCAGGCGTTCAACACCAGGTTCATGACCACCTGTTCGATTTGACCCTTGCCGCCCTCCACCTTCACCGGCAAGGGATTCAGGCGGAACTTCAACTCGACGTCATCGCCCAGCAGGCGCTCGAGCATTCCCTGCATGCCCGCGAGAAGCGCATTGAGATCGACGACCTCGGTGGCGACCGCGTGGCGGCGGCTGAAGGAGAGCAACTGACCCGTCAGCGCCGAGCCCTGCTCGCCCGCGGCCTTGATCTCGGCCACCTGCTGACGCTCGGTATCGGAGAGCCTGCGTGAGCCCGCCAGCAACCCGGCGAACCCCAGGATCGCCGTCAGCAGGTTGTTGAAGTCGTGCGCGATCGACCCGGCCAGGCGCCCCAGCAACTCGAGCCGCTGGGTCTGCTCCGCCGACTTCTGCAGGTTCTTTCGTTCGGTCACGTCCAGCAGCGTAGCGATGCAGTCGACCGCGTTCCCGTACGGGTCCTGCCGCAGCACTATGGTCTGGTCGATCCAGTGCCATTCGCCGCGCTCGTCGAGCAGGCGAAACTCGGTATTCGAGCCGCCATAGCTCAGGGTTCTGCGGATGCACGCGCGCAGGGCCTCACGATCGTCCGGATGCACGTGCTTGCCGAAATCGAAGTTTGCCGCGTCGATCCCGTACAGCATTCGACCGTTTTCGCTGACGAACGAAAGCGGGAACCCATCCCCGATCTTGAAAATGGCCACCACACCGGGGCTGGCGCGCAACACCTGGGTGTTGAACTCATGCGTCCGCCGTAGTTGATCGACCAGATCCTTGCGATGGCGGTCGAGCGCCCATTCGCGCAGGACCAGAAAAGCGCCAAACAGCGCCATCGGCCCCAGGGCCGAAACGGCAAGGGCCCGAGTCAGGTGTTCGGGGAACGTCAACCCCAGCACGAGTATGCCGATGATGAGCACGCCTGGAAGCGTCACCTGCGCGACATCCGCCGATCGATCGATCCAGGTTTCCCGGGGGGCGCCAACGGACGAATTCTGCAAAGACACATCCTGTTCGTGCGCCGCCCAGTAATGCAGCATCAGCGCGACCAGCCACAGCACGTCCATGCTGTTGTCATACGCGCCGATCTGGAATTGGCTGACGTAGAAGCCGACGTTGGCCGCCGCGTGGACGCTGGCCGAGAGCCCCAGCAGCGCGATTACCGGACGAGAAGCGCGGCTGCTGCGGGTCCACAGTACCAGCAACGCCAGGATCATCGTCGTGAAAAGGGTCGTCAGATCGGCTAACGAGAACAGGACATAGCCGAATCCCTCTTCGCTCTGTATCACCGGCTCCAGCAGCGCGATCAGCGAGTAGATCAGCATCGCAGAGCCGATGACGCCCACGTTGGCCAGGTGTACGACTCCGAGCGTGCGCGATCTACCCGAAGTGAGCACGACCACGCCGCTCAGAAGCAGCACCGGATAGGTCAGGTAGAGCGCCCTGCGAATGTTGAGTGAGATCTGGCCACTGTCGCTTCCGATCAGAGAACCGGCTTCCAGGGCGATCCCGATCGACCACGCCAGCGCGCCCGCGCACAGCAGGTACCATGCGGTTCGTACCCGATCCGAGTTCGCGCGCCGCGCGCTGACGAGCGAGCGCAGCCCCACCAGTACCGACACGACGAACCAGCCTACGTAGGGCATGAACTCGAGCGCGCGTGGGCCGAGCAGGCCGGCGTGCTGGAAAAGCAGGTGAAGCGCCGGAAACGCCAGCAACAACCCGACCACCCCGAGGCGCCCGCGTATCGGCGCTCGGCTGGACGGCTGCGTACTGACTGCACTCATGGACATAAACGCGCGCGTCGACCGTCTGGTCTCGCGGTGCTCGTTGCGAAAGCCCTACCATTAACCGCCGCGGAAACCGCGCCGGGATCCTCCTCCATCATAGCAGGCGCTGAAAGCGCCCACCGAACGAGGTTCCGCGCCGACCTGCCGAGGTCACCTGCCTCGATTTTCAGCGCGTCAACCCGGCCCGCTTCTCGGGATCCGGTTCGACGTCAGCCGCCGACCCGCGCCGACCAGGACCAGCACCAGCAGCGCCAGCAGCGACCAGGCGTTGTCGACCGGCACCGAAATCGGTGGCGGCGGGGTTCCCAGCGGATGGATCGTGGTGCAGTCGGCGCAGTCCGGGTCCGGATCGCCGCCGTCGCCGGTGACCGTTACCTGGTTGCCGATGATCGCCGGGGCACCGGCGTCGATCGCCGCGGTGTAGCTCATGGCATAGCTGCCCGGACCGGTTCCCGCCGGCAGCGAGAACCGCGGCGATGGTCCGGACGTGTCGGGCTGGAAGGCACCCGGGTCGGTCACGGCAATGAACGAGAGGCCGCCTCCCGGCGAATCCGTTAGTTCGACCGCCGCGGCCAGCGGTGCCCCGCTCACGGTAACCTCGAGCGTGTACTGCACCGTCTGCCCGGGCAGCAGCGGGGTGTTCGGTGACGGAACCGCGCTCTTGGTGACCGTGACCGCCGGGGTAACGGAACTCACCGGCGTCGGGGCGGTGTCCATCGTCGGTCCGGGGACCTGGTCGGTGGCGACGCTGGCGGTGTTGACCAGCGCCACGCCGGCGTCGATGTCGGCCTGGGTCACGGTGTAGCCGACCGTATAAGTAAAGGTCTCGCCCACCTCCAGCACGCCGTCGGCGGTGATCGACTCGGTCGGCCCGGTCAGGGTGCCGGGGCTGCTGTCGGGGAGCGTGTCCGACACGCTGACGCCGGTCTGGGACACCGTGCCGGTATTGGTGACGACGATGGTATAACCGAGCACGTCGCCGGCCGCGGTGGCCGGGTTCGGACCGGAGGTCTGGGTCTTGGCGATGGCGAGCGCCGGGCCGGCGGCGACCGGCGTCGGGGCGGTGTCCATCGTCGG
>JBFJNB010000066.1:0-9163 GCA_041633655.1 Lysobacterales bacterium
CTCGACGGGCGCGTCGACAACCTCGACCGACTGACCAGCGATGGGTCCGTCTCGGCCGCCGAATGCGTGCTCGATCACTGGGAGCGCGGCGGGCCCGAGGCCCTCGGCGCGCTGACCGGCGCCTGGGTCGTCGCGATCGTTGACCTCAAGCGGCGCGCGCTCCACCTGATCCGCGATCCGCTCGGCGACCGCAGCATCTGTTACGCGACCACGCCCAACGGATGGGTAGCGGCGACCGAGGAACACGCCCTGTGGCCCGACTCGGGGCCGCTGGCGCTCAACCCGCGGAGGGTCGCCGAATATTTCGCAATCGAGTACCCGAGCCCCGGAAGCACGTTCTTCGACGGGATCGCCGAACTCGAGCCGGCGCATGCGGTGGCGCTCGAGTCGGGTCGAAGCCCGCAAGCGCGGCGCTACTGGAGCTTTCGCTACCGTCCCGAGGTCCGCCGGCTCGGGATGGACGCGGCCGCGGAGGAATTGGTGCGGCTTCTCGGCGAGGCGGTGGCGACCCGCTGCGACCCGCACCGGCCCACCGCAATCGCCGTCAGCGGCGGGATGGACTCGCCCCCACTGGCCGCGCTCGCACCGCGCTCGGCCTCGCCCCGCCTGTACACCTACTCGACGCCGGATTTTCCCGACTGCGACGAAACCACGTACGCCGAGGCGCTGGCGGCCCGGCTGGAGACGCCGCTGCAACCGGTTCGCTGCGACCGCCACTGGCCGCTGTCGGATCTGTTTTTCGATCCGCCGTGGCTGGTTCACGAACCCAGCGCCGATGCCTATCGGGCGATGCGTTTCGCGGTAGCCCGCGCGATCGCGGCCGACGGCTGCCGGGCGCTGGTGACCGGCGATTTCGGGGACCACCTGTATTCGGGCTACGCCTACTGGCTCAAAGACCTGCTCGGGACCGGGCAATGGTCCCGGGGACTCAAGCACTTCGGCTCCCGGCTCCTGCGTGAAGGCCTGGTCGGACTGCGCCGCGATCCGCCGCTGCGGCGGGTAATGCCGTTGGTCGGGATCACCCGCGGCCGGCGCCGCCACCGCGGTTGGTTGACCGGCCCGGCCAACACGCTGCTCGGTCCCGGCTGCCGCGATCATCCGGTCCTCGGCAAGGTGGCCGACGTGGCGCGGATCGAGGGTTGCATCAACAACTTCAGCGCGCGCGCCGCGCACCTGGGCTATCTGCAGGGGCTGCGCTGGGGGGTCGACATCCGCACGCCGTTTCGCGATTTGTCGCTGGTGGAGTTCGTTCTCAGCCTGCCGGCGCATTACCTGTACGATCCCGACCGCAACGTGACCAAGGCGCTGATGCGCCGCGCGTTCCGCGATCGCCTGCCGGCGGCGATCATCGAACGCCGCGGCAAGACCAGTCTGGAGCCGCTGTTCCGCCACGGCCTGTTCGGGGTGCGGCGGCAACGCCTCGACGAGCTACTGGCCAAGGACCCGATCTGGCCGCGTTTCGTAGACGCCGACTGGCTGCGGGCACGGATGGCGAACGGCGATTGGGACGATTTGTCCCTGACGGTGCTGTGGAACTGCCTGTCGTTCGCCAACTGGCACCGCCTGCTGGGACGCGAGGTGGTCGTTGACAGCGGAGCGGCCAGCGGCTAAAACCTCCCAATGGACGAGAACAAGCAAAAGGAAGTACGCCCGGCGCCGGTTCTGGCTGCGTCGAAGCGCTATCAGAAGCCGCACTTGATCCACCACGGTGACGTCCGCGACGTGACCATGGGCCCGACCCCGGGGCCCGGCGAGAGCGGCAACCCCACGATTTTTCGGCCCTGAGTCCAACTCCCGGCCAGAACCAAGCGAACGCCAGTCAGGGCACACCTCCGAGCGTCCCCGCGGGAGCCGGGTAAGCGGTGCACGCCGGCCTTCGGATCTACTTGCGTGAGGGCCCGGCCGAACTCGGGTTCGGCTATCGCATCGCCGGTCGCACGGTGAGTTCGGTGCTGGAACTCCCGCGCCTGGCCGCTTTCGCGACGCCCCCCGCGCAGACGCACTCCCCCCACTCATTCGCGAAGCGCTCCGCCGAGCGGGCGATATTCTCGGGCCCGGCGTTCGTCGGCGGGCGCGATCGGCAGCTCGAATGCCGCCAGTCCGGCGCGGTGACCACGGTCACGATCGAGGGCATGGGAACTTACGAGCTGGACCTCGAACACGGCGCCATCGAGGCTCCGGCGCTTATCCCGGTGGATTCGGTCGAGCAGGCGCTGTGCGGGCCCTGCCTTCCGCTGGTGCTCGCCGCCGGCGGTGATTACCTGCTGCACGCGGCCGCGGTGCGCCTCCCCGAGGGCATCGTCGCGATCAGCGGTCGCAGCGGCACCGGCAAATCGACGCTGGCCGCCGAGTGGGCCAGCCGCGGCGCGGTCGCGGTGGCCGACGACGCCCTGCCGGTGCGATGCGAGGCCGACGGCATCCAGGTCCCCGGTGCCTATCCCCAGTTGAAATGGCCGCGCTGGGGCGGCGAGCAGGGCCATGAGGGGCCGGCGCCGCTGATCGGCGCGGTCGAGCTGGCGCCGGGCGATTCCCCGGTCGAACTGGTCCCGCTGAGCGGCCACCAGGCGCTGCTGGGCGCGGTCGAGCATACAGTCGCGGCGCGGCTGTACGCCCCGGATCAGCTCGCGCGGCATTTCGCCTTCTGCCGCGAGTTCGCCGCCCGGGTGCCGTGCTGGCGCTTGCACTACACCCGGCAATTGCGCAATCTGCCTGCCATGGTCGAGTGCCTGCAACGACAATGGATGCGCTGAACTCGGTGATCGCCGCGGTCGCGGTGTCCTGGACCGCGCTCGAGCTGCGGTGGCGCGGGTTCGACCGCACCTGCGGCGGACTGCTGGCCCGCGCCGACGGAGTGACCGATTCCCAGATCGAGGGCCTGGTCGAGGCTTACCGGCGCACCGCGATACTGCCGTGGTCGAGCTGTCTGAGCCGCAGCGCGGCGCTGTGCCGCGCGCTGCGCCGGCGCCAGGTCCCGGCCGTGCTGCGGATCGGTGCCCTCCCCGCCGGTGGCGCCCTGCTCGCCCACGCCTGGGTGGAACTCGACGGGCACCCGCTCACCGATCCGCCCGGGATCGTGGACGACTTTCCGGTCCTGTCGCGGCCCCGGCCAGCGGCGCGGCGGTGAGCGGCCTGGCCGACAAGATCATGCTCCAGCGCATCGGCGAGGCAATGGTGGTTCTCAACGCCGAGACCGGTCAGTACTACGAGTTGAACGAGAGCGGCGCCGACATGCTGGAGGCGTGGCTGCGCCACGACGGCGCGACCACACCGATCGTGGCGGAGCTTGCGCGGCGCTACGACGCGCCGGCCGATGAACTGGCGAGCGACCTCTCGGCGTTGCTGGCGGAGCTATCCGCCGCCGGCATCATCCACCCGGCGGCGGACGCCAAACGCTAGCCCTCGTTGCCGATCCCGAGCAGCTCGACTTCGAAGATCAGGGTCGAGTTCGGCCCGATGCTGCCCTGGCTGCGGCCGCCGTAAGCGAGATCCGACGGAATGTGGAACTTGAACTTGCTGCCGACCGGCATCAGTTGGAGTCCCTCGGTCCAGCCGGAAATGACCCGATTCAGCCCGAACGAGGTCGGCTCGCCGCGCGAATACGAGCTGTCGAACTCGGTCCCGTCCAGCAGGGTTCCCCGGTAATGCACGGTGACGTTGTCGGTCGCCTGCGGCTGCGGCCCCTCGCCCATTTCGATCACCTCGTACTGGAGTCCTGAATCGGTCGTGGTCACCCCCTCCCGCTTGCCGTTGGCGGCCAGATAGTCCTCGCCGGCTTTAAGGTTCTCCTCCGACTGGCGCGCGAGCTCGGCGCGCCGGCGCTCCATTGCCTCCTGCTGGTAGCGCGACAGTGCGGCCAGCGCGTTCTGCGCCTGTTCATCGGTCAGGCTCGAGTCTTTGCCGTTGAGCGCGTCCTCGGTTCCGCGCGTGAACGCGGCTGAGTCGAATTCGGGAACCCCGAGTTCTTTCATCCTCAGCCCGATGTCGTAGCCCATCTTGTAGCTGAGTTCCGCGGTCTCGCCCTGAAGTTCCTGGGCCCCGGCGTTGAAGGCCCCGACGAGCAGCACCAGCGCCGCCGAGCGGCCGGTCAACGATAATGACATGAGATTCTCCGGTTGTTTTTGAAAAAAAGTCGGGTATTTTTGCCCGCCAACGCGCCAAGATCAAACCGGCCTCCCGCGTTTTTTTTTGAGCCGGGGGTTCTGCGATGATCCGCGCACAGCTACCATAGACCGTTTTTTTCCTCCGGAATTCAGAATGAAGCTGATCGAACCCCACGGTGGGGAACTCAAGGAACTGCTGGTCGAGCCCGAGCGCCGCGACGAGCTCAAGGCCGCGGCGCGGGAATATCCGTCCATCGACCTGACCCTGCGGCAGTTGTGCGACCTGGAACTGCTGCTCGACGGATCGTTCTCTCCGCTCGACGGATTCATGCTCGAGCGGGATTACGAATCGGTCTGCGCGGACATGCGCCTGGCCGACGGAACCGTGTGGCCGATCCCGGTCACCCTGGACGTCGACCCGACGCTGGCCGAGGGGCTGGACGCGGGGGATCATGTGACCCTGCGCGACGCCGAGGGCGTGGCGCTGGCGGTGCTCGACGTGGCCGAGATCTGGGAGCCCGATCGCCGGGCCGAGGCGGCGCGCGTGTTCGGCACCGAGGACCCCGCCCACCCAGGGGTCGATTTTCTGCTCAACCGCAGCCGTCCGGTCTACCTGGGCGGGCGACTGCGCGGCATCCAGATGCCGATGCACTACGATTTTCGCCATCTGCGCCAGACCCCGCGCCAGCTTCGCGACCTGTTCCAGCGCCTCGGGTGGCGCCGGATCGTCGCGTTCCAGACCCGCAACCCGATGCACCGGGCGCACCAGGAGCTGACCTTCACCGCCGCGCAGCAGGCCGAGGCCAACCTGCTGATTCACCCGGTGGTCGGGATGACCAAGCCCGGCGACATCGACCACATGACCCGGGTGCGCTGCTACGAGCGGATCCTGAAGCGCTTTCCCGAGCAGACTACCGAACTGAGCCTGCTGAACCTGGCGATGCGGATGGGCGGACCGCGCGAGGCGCTCTGGCACGCGATCATCCGCAAGAATTTCGGCTGCACCCACCTGATCGTCGGGCGCGACCACGCCGGTCCCGGCAAGGACGCCAAAGGGGCCGACTTCTACGGTCCCTACGATGCCCAGGAGCTGCTCGCCCGCCATGCCGACGAGATCGGGGTCTCGATGGTCCCGTTCCAGGAGATGGTCTACGTGCAGGATCGGGCCCAGTACGTGCCGGCCAACGAGGTGCACGACGACGAGTCGGTGCTGAACATTTCCGGTACCGAGTTGCGGCGGCGCCTGCGCGAGGGACTCGACATTCCCGACTGGTTCACCTACCCGGAGGTCGCCGAGGAGCTGCGCCGCACCCACCCACCGCGTCACAAGCAGGGTTTCACGGTGTTCTTCACCGGCCTCTCCGGGGCGGGCAAGTCGACCCTGGCCAACGCACTCCTGATCCGGCTGATGGAGATGGGCGGGCGCCCGGTCACTCTGCTGGACGGCGACATCGTGCGCAAGCACCTGTCGAGCGAACTGGGGTTCTCGCGCGAGCACCGCAATATCAACGTGCTCCGGATCGGCTTCGTCGCCAGCGAGATCACCAAGAACGGCGGGGTCGCGCTGTGCGCGCCGATTGCTCCGTACCGGGTCACCCGGCGCGAGGTGCGCGAGATGATCGAGCCCCTGGGCGGGTTTATCGAAATCCACGTCTCGACCCCGCTGGAGGTGTGCGAGCAGCGCGATCGCAAGGGCCTGTACGCGCTCGCGCGCGCAGGCAAGATCAAGGAATTCACCGGCATCAGCGATCCCTACGAGGAGCCCGAGCGGCCCGAGATGCGCCTGGATACCACCACCAACACCCCCGAGGAGTCGGTGCAGCAGATCATCCTGAAGCTGGAGCAGATGGGGCTCATCGCTGCGTAGGGCATGATGCGGGAGTGAGGCCCGGGAGTTTTTCTTCTATCCTTGGCGCCATGGGGCACGTGATCGAACCGGCGACCAGCGGTCGGGCCAAATGCCGCGGTTGCGGCCTGGCCATCGACCTGGATGAGCTGCGCTTCGGGGAGCGCTACCCGAACCCCTATGGCGACGGCGAGGCAACGCTGTGGTTTCACCCGGTGTGCGCGGCCTACAAGCGTCCCCAGCCGTTGCTGGAAGCCCTTGAAACCAACCCCAAGACCCCGCGCCACGATTGCCTGACCCAGATCGCCACGGCCGGAGTCCGCCACCGGCGCCTGCCCCGGATCGACGGAGCCCACCGCTCACCCACCGGCCGCGCACGCTGCCGCTGCTGCCGGGAGATGATCGCCAAGGACGCCTGGCGCATCGGCCTGGTGTTTTTCGATCAGGCCCGGTTCGAGCCCTCCGGTTTCATCCACGCCAGTTGCGCCGGCGAATATTTCGAAACCACCGATATCCTGGACCGCCTGCTCCACTTCTCCCCGGATCTGACCACCGCCGACCTCGAGGCGCTGAAGGAGCACTTCGCGGCCTCCGGCCCGTAGAGCACACGCCAACGGGAATCGATTTCCTGCAGGGGTGCCGCGCGCGACGTGGGAAAATCACCCCCAATGAACTCGCGCGATCAATTCGGATAGCTCGCGGGCCTTACTCGTCAGCTGCTCAATCGAATACGTAGTGGCAGGCCGTTACCGGAACTTCATTCTGAGTCGATTGACAACAGAATTCCCCACACACGACTGCACGAATCTCCGCGTCCCGCCCCGCAGCACCTCAAAGAAATACATAGCTTTTCGCGTGACGAACGTCACTCGGGAGTCACGAGCGCCCGCCAGTCTCCAAGCATGGTAGGCGTTCGCTGAAATAGAGATCAAAATGCTTTCCCAGGCCTCCACCAGACGGTCCCGGCCAAACTCGCGCGATCGCCTCAATCCGTTATCGCGCAACCGTCGATAGATTTCGGGATCCCGCGCGACCTTCTTGATTGCGGAAAGAGTTTCGTGCATCGACGTCGTAACAAGATAATCTTGATCTGGTCGCCCCACTTGCGCAAACGCGCTGTCTGCGCCGCAGATTGCCGGAACGCCAGCGAACCATGCATTGACCAACTTCGATGCCGGTTTTGTCGGATAGATCTGGTGGTTGAAAGAACGATGACAGATCACGAGGTCGATGTCGGAGTAGTCATTCCACCGCCGGCCCTGGCGACACACGAACTCGAAACCCAGATCGGCCAACTTTTCTTCCCATTCCCGACGGGACCCGGCCAGCATATGCTCCGCCCCAAAGTACCCGATTCGTTGAACCCGCTCTTTTCTCTCGTTGCGCCTCGGGATCAAGCCCGGCTGCGGCCACAGCGAAACCCAATAGTCGGTCGGCCGCTTTACCTGGAGCCGGTTCTGAACGATCCGCGCGTGCGCCCACCCGGTTCTTCTATGGTCGCCCTGCAGACTCACCACGAAAATCCTTGGGCTTACGCCACCCAATCGAGCCAAATCTTGTGCGTGCGCGAGGTTCATCGCGTCGCGGCAATAATTCGAGCTGCAGGTGACTTGCATTCCATTCAGTTGATTGCGCAACAGCAGGAAGGTCTGCAGCGTCCATATCGTCGGGCCCCGATCAAATGTCTGCCACTCCTCATCGACGGATGGTTTTCGCGCCACGAGATCGCGGAATTCCGACAGCTCGGGCAACACAAAATTGATGGTCGCTGCTGACCCCACGCGGACCCTCGTCAGGAGTTCGAGACTCGGTGATTCGCCACCGATGCCGAGCTTCAAGTCACACCGGCAGGCGATACTCGATCGCGATCCGATCGAGCGTCGGCCGAAGCATAAGGGGCGTTTGCGGCCGAGTCCAGGCGCACAAACGGTAGATCGCACCGAACTCTCGTGGTCCACAAGGCTCCCGATGAATCGGCCGGCGCCGCCCCAGCGGGGCGATTCGATTGGCGCCGCCGTAGGGACACGCCAGCTCAGACCATTACCTCCGGCACTCTTCCCCAACGCGCCCTCTACTGTTATAGTTCACTACAACACCAGATCGCTGGGGGACACCGATGAAACTCAAACGGTCACACAAGCAGATTGCAGCCATCGTCGGCAGCCAGGCACTCGCGCTGGCGCTGATGGTCCTCGGCGCCTCGGCACTGGCGCAGTTCTATGGCTTGGATGGCGCCGCCGCGCTGGCCTCGGTGGGCGCGGACCCCGCCGTGGTCGATTGCCCCCGTTCCGACGAGGAGACCACGGCCTCGAGCGGGCTGAGCCTGGATTTTCTCGACCTTTCGGTCGGCTGGCCGCGGCGCTGAGGTTGTTGATACTCTGAATGCAACAGAAGTGGCGTGACAACCAGCCGATCTACGTCCAGCTCCGGGATCATGCGATCGCGCTGATCCTCGACGGGGTGCTGGACGAAGGCGACCCGTTGCCATCGGTGCGCCAGGTCGCGGCTGACTTCCAACTGAATCCGATCACGGTCTCCAAGGCCTACCAGTCGCTGGTCGACGACGAGCTGGTGGAGCGCCGACGGGGTCTGGGCATGTTCGTCAGGCCCGGCGCCAAGAATGCTCTGCTGGCGGCCGAGAAGGAGAAGTTTCTGACGCGGGAGTGGCCCAGGCTGACCAAGAAGATGACCCGCCTCGGGCTCGACCCGGCGGAGCTGATCGACGCCTGGACCGCGAGCAAAAAAGGGGAACACTGATGTCGGCGATCGTCAGGGCGCGCGCCTTGAAAAAACACTACGGCAAGGTCCGGGCGCTGGACCAGGTCGATTTCGAGGTCCAGGCGGGCCGCATCGTCGGCCTGATCGGGCCCAACGGCGCCGGCAAGACCACCGCGCTCAAGGCGATCCTGGGCCTGACCAGCTTCGGCGGCGAACTCGAAGTGCTGGGCATGAACCCGATGCGCGACCGCGCCCGCCTGATGCACCAGGTCTGTTTCATCGCCGACGTCGCGGTGCTGCCCCGCTGGATGCGGGTGCACCAGGCGATCGACTTCGTCGAGGGAGTCCACCCCAAGTTCGCGCGCGAAAAGGCACTCAAGTTCCTCGCGCGCACGAAGATCCGGCCCGGCAGCCGGATCAAGGAACTCTCCAAGGGGATGGTGGCGCAGCTCCATCTGGCGCTGGTGATGGCGATCGATGCCAGGCTGCTGGTGCTGGA
>JBFJNB010000067.1:0-9095 GCA_041633655.1 Lysobacterales bacterium
AGGCCGCCCGCGACGGCTGGCCCGGGCGGCGTCTGGTCGCGGTGTTTCAGCCCCACCGCTACACCCGCACCCGCGACCTGATGGACGACTTCGCGCAGGTGCTGAGCGAAGTGGACGTGCTGATCCTGGCCGACGTCTATCCGGCCGGGGAGGCGCCGATCCCCGGCGCCGACGGGCGCGCGCTGTCGCGCGCGATCCGCACCCGCGGCAAGGTCGATCCGATCTTCGTCAACCACCCGGGCGAGTCGCGCGCGCTGCTGGCCGACGTAGTTCGCGACGGCGACATCGTGATGCTGCTGGGGGCCGGCGACATCGGCGCGGTGGCGGCGAAGATCTACGCCAACGGACTGGAGGGCGGTACCGATGCACATTGAGCGGGCCGCAGATTTCGGACGCGTCGCGGTGGTCATGGGCGGCCTCGGGCCGGAGCGCGAGGTCTCGCTCGATGGCGGCCAGGCGGTGCTGGCGGCGCTCATCGGGCGCGGGGTCAACGCGGTTGCGGTGGACGGGATCCCGGCGCTGCTCGAGCGGATCGACGGCGGCGAGGTCGACCGCGTGTTCAACCTGCTACACGGCCGCGGCGGCGAGGACGGTGCGCTCCAGGGCGCGCTCCGGTGTCTGCAGGTGCCGGTCACCGGCAGCGGGGTGCTCGGCTCGGCGTTATCGATGGACAAGTCGCTGAGCAAGCGGGTGTGGCGCGACCTGGGGCTTGCGACGGCCGACCACGTGCTGCTGACCCCGGGCGAGGACGCGCGCGCGGCGGCCCGTGCGCTGGGCCTGCCGGTCGTGGTCAAGCCAGTCTCGGAAGGCTCCAGCGTCGGCATCAGCCTGGTGCGCGACGAAGCGGAGCTTTCCGCCGCGGTCGAGCTGGCGTTTCGCCACGAGCGCCGGATCATGATCGAGCAGCTGATCCAGGGACGCGAGCTGACCGTCGGGATCCTGGCCGGTCGAGAATTGCCGGCGATCGCGATCGAGACCAAGCGCGAGTTCTACGACTACCAGGCCAAGTACGTCGACGATGACACCCGTTATCTGATCCCGTGCGGCCTGAGCGAGGCCGAGGAGGCGGCGCTCCAGGCGACCGCGCGGGCCGCGTTCGAGGCGCTGAACCTGAGCGGCTGGGCGCGGATCGATTTCATCCGCGACTCGCACGGTCGCAATCTGCTGCTGGAGGCCAATACCACCCCCGGGATGACCAGCCACAGCCTGGTGCCGAAGGCGGCCGCGGCCGTCGGTATCGATTTTCAGACCCTGGTCTGGCAGATCCTGGAAACCAGCTTCGAGGAGGACGCATGAGAACGAGAGAGCTCCTCGGGGTCGCGGCAGTGACGGTAGTCCTGGTCCTGCTGGCGACCGCGGCCGCGGTGTTTTCGCGCGGCGGTTTCTCGGCCGATCGCTGGACCATCCGCTGGATCGAGGCCACCGGCCCGTTCCATCGGGTCAGCGCCGAGCAGATCCGATCCACCGCCGCGCCGCTGGCCACCGGCGGCTTCGTCGCCGTCGACCTGGAGCGCATCCGCGCCGCGGTCGAGGCGCTGCCATGGGTGCGCGCCGCGGGCGTCAAGAAAAAATGGCCGGCCACGCTGCGGATCCGGGTGCTGGAGCACGAGCCGCTGGCGCACTGGAACGGCGAGCACCTGGTCAGCGCGCTCGGCGAGGTGTTCTCGGTCTCGGGTGCCGCATCGATCCAGGGCCTGCCGCGGCTCGGCGGCGCCGACGAGGAAGCGCCGCGGGTGGTGCGATTCCACCGCGACCTGAGCGCCCGGCTCGAAGGCACCGGATTGGACGTCACCGCGGTGAGCTTGAGCCGGCGCGGCGCCTGGTCGGTCGAACTGACCGGTGGAATTCGGCTCGAGATCGGGCGCCAGGAGGTCGACGCCCGGCTGGATCGACTGATGACGGTCATCGGGGGTCTGACGGGCACCCCGGGCCGGACCCCAGAGCGGGTCGACCTGCGTTACACCAACGGACTGGCGGTGCGCTGGCGGGAGCAGTCGGCGCCGGAGCTGATCGCGGCCGCGCCGCCGGAGGGCCGCTAGTGTCCTGTCCCACAAACAAATATGGCCCCCGGAGGGCAGGACACTAAATGGCGGCACGTAACGAAAAATCCCTGATCGTCGGACTCGACATCGGCACCTCCAAGGTGGTCGCGATCGTCGGCGAGGTCACCCGCGATAGCGAAGTCGATGTGGTCGGGCTTGGCAGCCATCCCTCGCGCGGGATCAAGCGCGGCGTCGTGGTCGACATCGAGTCCACGGTGCAGTCGATCCAACGCGCGGTCGAGGAGGCCGAGCTGATGGCCGGGTGCGAGATCCGCTCGGTATTCGCCGGCATCGCCGGCAGCCACATCTCGAGCCTGAACTCGCACGGGATCGTCGCGATCCGCGACCAGGAGGTCACCGAGGGCGACGTCGAGCGGGTGCTGGACGCGGCGCGGGCGGTCGCGGTGCCGGCCGACCAGAAAATCCTGCACGTGCTGCCGCAGGACTACATCATCGACGGCCAGGAGGGGATCCGCCACCCGGTCGGCATGTCCGGGATCCGAATGGAGGCGAGGGTCCACGTCATCACCGGGTCGGCCAGCGCGGCGCAGAACATCACCAAGTGCGTGGCCCGCTGCGGGCTCCTGGTCGATGACCTGATCGTGCAGCAACTCGCTTCCGGCTATGCAGTTCTGACCGAGGACGAGACCGATCTCGGCGTTGCGCTGGTCGACATGGGCGCTGGCACCACCGACCTGGCGGTTTTCACCCACGGCGCGATCCGCCACACCTCGGTGATCCCGGTCGCCGGGGACCAGGTGACCAACGACATCGCCGTGGCGCTCAGAACCCCGACCCAGCACGCCGAGGAGATCAAGATCAAGTACGCCTGCGCGCTCAGGCAACTGGCCAGCGCCGAGGAGACCATCCAGGTGCCCAGCGTCGGGGACCGCCCGTCGCGGCGGCTCGCGCGCCAGACCCTGGCCGAGGTGGTCGAGCCCCGTTACGAGGAGCTGTTCAGCCTGGTGCACGCGGAACTGAGACGCTCAGGCTTCGAGGACCTGGTGCCGGCGGGCGTCGTCCTGACGGGCGGCGCATCCAAGATGGAGGGTGTGGCCGACCTGGCCGAGGAGGTCTTCCACATGCCGGTTCGGATCGGCAAGCCGCAGTACGTAAGCGGGCTGTCCGATGTGGTCTCAAACCAGATCCACTCCACCGGGGTGGGCCTGCTTTTGTACGGGGCGCGCAGCGACCACGTGCCCACCTCGGGCTACGGCACCGCCGGTGATACCGGCTGGGAGCGAATCAAGAGCTGGTTTCGAGGCGAGTTTTGAGGAGCGTTCGGAAACCGGATTGAGGATGTAAGACAGGAGAGAAGCCATGTTTGAACTGATGGACTCATACGCCCAGAGCGCCGTGATCAAGGTCATCGGCGTCGGGGGCGGCGGCGGCAACGCCGTCAAGCAGATGCTAGACGCCGACATCGAGGGGGTCGAATTCATCTGCGCCAACACCGACTCGCAGGCGCTGAAGAGCTGCAACGTGCCGCTCACCCTGCAGCTCGGCGCCAACGTGACCAAGGGCCTCGGCGCCGGCGCCAACCCGGAGATCGGCCGCCAGGCCGCGCTCGAGGACCGCGAGCGCATCGTCGAAGTGCTGGAAGGCGCCGACATGGTGTTCATCACCGCCGGCATGGGCGGCGGCACCGGCACCGGCGCGGTTCCGGTGGTCGCGCAGTTGGCCAAGGAGATGGGCGTGCTGACCGTCGCGGTGGTGACCAAACCGTTCCCGTTCGAGGGCCGGCGGCGGATGCAGGTTGCCACCCAGGGCACCGACGAGCTGGCCCGGCACGTCGATTCGCTGATTACGATTCCGAACGAGAAACTGCTGACCGTGCTCGGCGGCGAGGTGACGCTCCTGAACGCGTTCAAGGCGGCCAACGACGTGCTGCTGGGCGCGGTTCAGGGCATTGCCGAGCTGATCACCCGGCCGGGGCTGATCAACGTCGATTTCGCCGACGTGCGCACCGTGATGTCGGAGATGGGGATGGCGATGATGGGCACCGGGGTCGCCCGCGGCGACGACCGAGCGATCGTCGCGGCCGAGGCGGCGATCGGAAGCCCGCTGCTGGAGGACATCAACCTGTCCGGCGCCTGCGGTATCCTGGTCAATGTGACCGCCGGGCTGGATCTGAGTATGCGCGAGTTCGAGGAGGTCGGGCGCACGGTCGGCGAATTCGCCTCCGAGGACGCGACCGTGGTCGTGGGCACGGTGATCGATCCGAATCTGAACGACGAGCTTCGGGTGACCGTGGTCGCAACCGGCCTGAACCGCCCCGGCGCCGCGGCCGAGCGACCGGTCGCGCTGGTACGTACCGGCACCACCGGTGAGATCGACTATCCGACCGCAGAGGCGGACGAGGCCCCGCGCAAGACCCCGAAGGCGCCGCCGGAACGCCGGTCCCGCGAGCCCCGCGAGCGGGCCCGCGCCGACGAGCAACTGGACTATCTCGACATTCCGGCGTTCCTGCGGCGGCAGGCGGACTGAAGAAAACGGCAATGCGACCGGCAACGGTCTATGACTGGCCCGTGCGGGTGTGTCTTGATGGCTTCTCGACCCCCGCGGGCCGGTCACTTCAGACTTGTTGCCAATATGCAACAAGTGTTGTTTTTTCAGTCAATAAAGTGCTTTGCGAAGCCGGATCGCTATGATAGTATCGCTCCGTTTTTAGCGCCCGCGCATCTTCGTAAGGCCTTAAGGGCGCAGATGAGGACAACACCGACCTGCCGTCTTGGCGCATCGTCGCCGGCGATGGTGTTGGCTTGTCCCCGCCGTTTTCGGCGAACACGGCGGTGCGATACTCTAGACCTTACGGCCACTACCCGATAATGATTCGACAAAGAACGCTCAAGAATGTGATTCGCGCCACCGGCGTGGGCATCCACAGTGGCCAAAAGGTCTACCTGACGCTGCGGCCGGCACCGGTCGACTCCGGAATCGTGTTCCGGCGGGTCGATGTCGACCCCGCGGTATCGATCCGGGCCTGTCCGAAGAACGTCGGCGACACCAGCCTGTCCACGACCCTGGTCAAAGGCAACATCCGGATCTCGACCATCGAGCACTTGCTGTCGGCGCTGGCCGGATTGGGGATCGACAATGCGTGCATCGACCTGAGCGCCTCCGAGGTGCCGATCATGGACGGCAGCGCCGGTCCGTTCGTGTTTCTGATCCAATCGGCCGGGATCGAGGAGCAGAATGCGCCGAAGAAGTTCATCCGGATCAGAAAGACCGTGGAAGTCACCGATGGCGATAAGCTGGCGCGGTTCGAGCCCTACGACGGCTTCAAGGTCAGCTTCTCGATCGACTTCGACCATCCGGTGTTCCGCACCCATTCACGCCGCGCCGAGGTCGATTTCTCGACCACCTCGTTCGTCAAGGAAGTGGCCCGGGCGCGGACCTTCGGCTTCATGCGCGACATCGAGACCCTGCGCGACCGCAATCTGGTGCTCGGCGGCAGCATGGACAATGCGATCGTGCTGGACGACTACCGGATCCTGAACGAGGACGGGCTCCGCTACGAGGACGAATTCGTCAAGCACAAGATCCTGGACGCGATCGGCGACCTGTACCTGCTGGGCCACAGCCTGATCGGGGCCTTCCACGGCCACAAATCCGGCCACGCGCTGAACAACACGCTGCTGCGCCAGCTGCTGGCCGATGGCGAGGCCTGGGAAGAGGTCACCTTCGACGACACCCGCGACGTGCCGATCTCCTACGTCCACCCCGCTCAGGCCACCTAGTTGAGATCGCACTCGGCCGTCCTGGCCGATCCGAAATCGCGATCCGAAAACGCGGTTTCCGAATCGCCTACATTTCAACGGCTTGCAGCCGATGAAATGCCGGCACTTCCCTGTGCCGGTCCCTTCGGGTCGCGGGTGAGCCAGATCGACTTCTCCCCGGGGTCAGACCCGATTTCCGAAGGAAACTCGGCTCTGACCCCTCGAAGCCTCCCGGCGAAAGTCGAAGCCGCTAGTCCCGCTCCGCCAGCGCCGCTAGGGCCCGCGCCAGCTCCTCGTCATTCATCGTCTCTGCGGCTTGCCGCAGCACCTCGCGCGCTCTCGCGGACAGGCGCCGGCGGGGCTTTTGGTCCGGCGCGGCGGGCTTGGGCTCTACCCGGACCTTGAGCCGCGTCGCGTCGATTTTGCAGCGCTCCCGCGCTGCATGTAGAATCTGCGGGCTCGTGTGCCTGAGTCGCGCTGCCCACAGCGATGAGTCAGCCACGAAGAAAAGGGTGGAATCCCTGAGATTCGCCAGTTCGCAGTGCGATCGCAGGCTGGGCAGCAGGAATGGCCACAGCGCGGACTTCATGGCGGCGACGTAACGAACGTGCTCTCGAACTTCCTCGAGACGGTCCTCGCTCACCAGAATGCGGGCGACCTTCCGAGGGGTGGATTCGCGGCGCCGAGGAGATGAAGAAGAACGATCCATGAATATCATTGTATTCACTGCTGCGGGCGCGAAGCCACTCCGTCTGAGCTTGAACCGTCGCCGCTGGGCGCTGCTGACCGGGCTCGCGGCGTCCCTGGTTGCGGGCATCGCCGGGGCCGGCTTCGTGATCGGCGCCGCCTTCAGCGTCAGCGACCGCCATGCCCTGGCGGAACTGACCGAGCTGGCCGGCGTGATCGAGGCCCAGCGCGGGGAGCTGAACGAGATCCAGCGGCGCAATCAGCTGGACCTGAACGCGCTGGCATTGCGCCTGGGCGACCTTCAGGCACGCAGCACCCGGGTCGAGGCGCTCGGCGAGCGGCTGACCCAGATCGGTCAGCTCGACGACGGTGAGTTCGATTTCTCATCGCCACCGCCGATCGGTGGCCCCAAGGAGTCGGCGTCGTTCACCGATTTCGGCCGGGCGGACCTGGCGAGCGAGATTT
Source organism: Lysobacterales bacterium (assembly GCA_041633655.1). Lineage (GTDB taxonomy): Bacteria > Pseudomonadota > Gammaproteobacteria > Xanthomonadales > SZUA-38 > JBFGYD01. The sequence goes on from JBFJNB010000067.1 coordinate 6,914, forward strand.
CGAGCTTCGAGAATCGGATCGAATACCAGGAGCGCCAGTTGGGCGTGCTCGAGCGGCTGATCGCGGATCGGGAGCTGGAGCGCAATCTGCACCCGGCCGGCTGGCCGATCAATCAGGGTTGGCTTTCGTCCGGCTTCGGTCAGCGCACCGATCCGTTCACCGCTGAGCCCTCGATGCACTACGGGATCGATTTCTCCGGGCCCGGTTCCGCTGACATACTGGCGGTGGCGTCCGGGGTCGTGACCTGGTCGGGTCGGCGTCCCGGCTACGGCCTGACGGTGGACATCGACCACGGCAACGACTACCTGACCCGCTATGCCCACAACCGGGAGAACCTGGTTGCCGTGGGTGACCGGATCCAGGCCGGGCAGCACATCGCGCTGATGGGCGCCAGCGGGCGGGCGACCAGCCCGCACGTGCACTTCGAGGTGTGGTATCAGGGCCGGCGGATCAACCCGACCCAGCTGGTCCGCAACATGCGTTGAGCCTTTGCGGTCCCCGCCGCGGGCTTGCAAGCGGCGCTGGTCGCCCCAATCTGAACCGAGGGAACTTCAGAGGCTCCCTAACACCGGAGTTCACCGCCGGCGCCGCCCCGCGGGCGCGTGCCAGCCCGCAGTTGCATGACTTTTCGCTGAGACACCGATGCTAAGAAAAGCCATTACCAAAATTTTCGGCAGCCGCAACGAGCGTCTGCTGCGCCGGATGCAGAAGTACGTCGACCGGATCAACGCGCTCGAGCCGGAGATCGAGGCCCTGTCGGCGGACGAGCTGAAGGCCAAGACCGACGAGTTCAAGAGCCGCTTCCAGGACGGAGAGACGATCGAGGAGCTGCTGCCCGAGGCCTTCGCGGTCGTGCGCGAGGCCAGCCGGCGAACCCTCGGACTGCGCCATTTCGACGTCCAGTTGGTCGGCGGCATCGTGCTGCACCAGGGCAAGATCGCCGAGATGCGCACCGGCGAGGGTAAAACCCTGGTGGCGACCCTGCCGGCCTACCTCAACGCGCTGACCGGGGGCGGGGTGCACATCGTCACCGTCAACGACTACCTGGCCAAGCGCGACGCGGCCTGGATGGGGCCGATCTACGAGGCGCTGGGGATGAGTGTCGGGGTATCGGTGCCGGGCATGACGCCACCCGCCAAACGCGCCGCGTACGCGTCCGATATCGTTTACGGGACCAACAACGAGTTCGGCTTCGACTACCTGCGCGACAACATGGCGTTCTCGGCCGAGGACCGGGTCCAGCGCGGTCAGTTCTACGCGATCGTCGACGAAGTCGACTCGATCCTGATCGACGAGGCGCGCACGCCGCTGATCATCTCCGGCCCGACGGATGAGTCGCCCCAGCTCTACGTGCAGGTCAATCGGCTGGTGCCGCAACTGGCCCGCCAGACCGAAGAGGATGGTGCCGGCGACTATTCGGTGGATGAGAAATCCAAGCAGATCTACCTGACCGAGGAGGGCATGGAGCACGTCGAGTCGCTGTGCGCCAAACAGGGGTTGATCAAGCCGGGTGAGTCGCTGTACGACCCGCAGCACCTGGCGCTGGTGCATCACCTGAACGCGGCGATCCGCGCCCATTCTCTGTACCAGAAGGACGTCGATTACATCGTGCGCGATGGCGAGGTCGTGATCGTGGACGAGTTCACCGGCCGCACCCTGCAGGGACGGCGCTGGTCCGACGGCCTGCACCAGGCGGTCGAGGCCAAGGAAGGGGTGCCGATCCAGCGCGAAAACCAAACCCTGGCCTCGATCACGTTCCAGAACTACTTCCGGCTCTACGACAAGCTCGCCGGGATGACCGGCACCGCCGACACCGAGGCGTTCGAGTTCCAGACCATTTACGGCCTGGAAGTGGTCGTGATTCCGACCCACATGCCGATGGTCCGGGACGACCGCGGGGATCTCGTTTTCCTGAACACCGATGCCAAGTTCGCGGCGATCCTGGAGGACATCCGCGACTGCCGCGAGCGCGGCCAGCCGGTGCTGGTCGGCACCACCTCGATCGAAACCTCGGAACTGATCTCCAAGAAGCTCAAGAAAGAAAAGATCCCGCACGAGGTGCTGAACGCCAAGCAGCACGAGCGCGAGGCGATCATCGTGGCCCAGGCCGGGCGGCCGGGTGCGGTCACGATCGCGACCAACATGGCCGGGCGCGGCACCGACATCGTGCTCGGCGGCAACC
>JBFJNB010000068.1:0-9042 GCA_041633655.1 Lysobacterales bacterium
CATCCGCCGCCAAATGCGGCTAGGCTGGCCGCGCGCACCCGCTCGGGAGTCGATCATGCCGCGATACTTTCTTGCTTTGCTCCTCTTTCCGGCGATCGCCGCCGCCCAGGTGACCGAACTCGGCGACTCGCTGCTCGCCAGCGCCAGCGCCACCATGCCCGGTTGCACGGACACCGACGGCGGCGCCGATGCGACCGAGGCGGCAGCCGCCTGCTCGACGATGGTGGGTTATGCGGCCGCCGGCAGCGCGCGGGCATCGTTCACCTCCTCGACCAGCGGCGGCACGGTGGATGCGTTCGCTCAAGCCTCGGCCGCCTCGATCGGCCCTCCGGCGACCCAAACCGCGACCGGGGCCGGCGACGGGCAGGCCAGGGTGACCTGGTCGATGGGCTCCGACACGCTCTATTCGCTGTCGATAACGATCTCCGGCGGCGCCTCGGCCTCGTTCTCCGACGGGATGTCCGGCCCGCTGCCGCCCTCGGGCACGCTGCCGCCGGACATCTACGAGCTGCGCGCGAGCGCCTCCGCGCTGGCCCAGGCCCAGGACGTCAACGGCGTCGAAATCGTCACCGCCGGTCCGCGCGAGGCCTCGGCCCGGGTCACGTTCGCGCCGGTCGGCTCGCCCACCCTGATCCGCGGGACCGTGCTGGCCGGCGGGGTCGGCACGCCCGGGCTCCTGGTCGAAGCGCTCGACGGCGGCACCGTGGTGGCGAGCACGCTCACCGGCGACGACGGCAGCTACCTGCTCGATGGGATCTCCGGGCCGGTCAGGCTGCGGATCAGCGACCCGGAGGGTGGTTTCGCTTCGCTGCTTTCGGATCCGCTGAGCCCGCCGGCGACCCTCAACGCGGATCTCGAGCCGATCATCTTCGCCGACGGCTTCGAGTCTATGTAACGTCTTTCCAACAGCATCGCTTTTTTGATCTGGATCAATCCGCCGGCACCGGCGCGGCGGATACTCGCGCGTACGCACGCGACCAGCGTGATTCTCCGCGCGCCGCGCGGCAGCGAGTGGTGCCATGAAGTTGAAGCTCCTCGGCTCGACGTTTCTGATCGGGCTGGCGTTTACCTCCACCGTCCCGGCCGCTGACTTCGTCTGTCAGCCAACCGAAGTCGCGGTCTACCAGGGACGCCTGCACGTCAGGTGCAGTCAGACCGTCAATGACGGCGGCAACGTAATCCGGTTCTGGGCCGTGTCCACCGCCAACGCCCAGCACGCCAACCGGTTTCTGACCGTGGCCGCCTCGGCGCTGGTGTCGGGGCGCAACCTGAAGATGTCGTACACGCCGGGCGACACCAGCGGCTCGGCCTTCGGCTGCCTGGCCAGCGACTGTCGCGTGCCATGGGCGGTCACACTGTCATAAGCGCCGCACGCGCGGGATTGCGCGGCACGACCGCCGCGCTCGCCCTGGTGCTGCTGGCGGTGCCGGCGGCGGCGCTCTACCAGGGCGGCCCGGGCGAGGGCAGGGCGTGGCCCAGCTCGCCCGACGGCGTGACCCTGGTTCCGGTCTGCTTCCGGCCCCCGGGCACCCTCACCCAGGTGCCGATCGAGGGCGGGACCGGCAACTGGACGATCGACTACGGCAACGCCGCCTGGATCGCGCGCCAGGCGATCGTGCGCGACGCGGTCGAGGACACTTGGCAGAAGTGGACCAACCTGTTGTTCGTCGGCTGGGAGACCTGCCCGTCCGATCTCGACGGCTTCATGTACGTCGATCTGATCCGCAACGACTGCGGCGGCTGCGGCAACGTGTTCCCGCGCGGCTACCACCCGGCCGGGGTCAACGTCTGGATGATGATGGAAAACCCGGACCAGAAACTGCTGCGCACCGTCGCGGTGCACGAGTTCGGCCACGCACTCGGCATCCACCACGAAATGGACCGCCCCGACGCGTTCGTGCCCAGCGCACCCACCGGCGTGGGGCTGTGCAACAACAAACCGGTCTATTACGACCAGGGAACCTACCTGACGCCGTATTACGACGACGTTTCGGTGATGAACTACTGCGCGCCGCGCAACCGCAACGGTCTGTCCTTCGGCGACCTCGAGGGCATGCAGAGCCTGCACGGGACGAGCATCGAGGGGCGGTGGCTCAAGGCCCTGCCCGCGATCTTGCTGAGCACGCTGTGAACGCCGCGCGCGCACGCCCCGCGACCACCCGCGCCAGGCTGCTGGCCGCGGCGGTGGTCCTGCTGGCGCTGCCCGCCGTCGGCGCGGCCGCCGATTACTACTGCGTCCCGCTCGAGACCATGGTGCGCACCGACTTCGCCCGGGTGCTGTGCGCCGAGCCGATCGACACCCGCTTCGGGTACCCGAAAGACCCGCCGGCCAGCGCCAACCAGGTCAAGTACTTCGCGGTACCGCTGACCGATCAGGCCTGGGCCGACCGCTTCATCCGGGTCGCCGATCTCGCCCAGGTGTCGGGCCTGACGCTGCGCCTAAAGTACACCCCGGGGGATTTCAGCGGCGAGGCCTTCGGGTGTCTGCGCGGCAATTGCCGGACCCCGTGGGAAGTCACGCTGGTCAAGGTGCCGCCGGTGTGGCCGAACACGATCATCTTCCTGAGCGGCTTTGAGGCGGTTTTCGGCGGCGGGGCGCCGGAGAACTGAATGGCAGGGTCGCGACTCATACCGTCAACACGACCTTGCCGATCGAGCGACCACCGCGCAGGTGCTCGATCGCTCGAGGGGCCTCCCGGAACGGAAACGCCCGCCCCACGTGTGGCGGCTCCAGTCCCAGTCCGATGACCTCGTCGATCAGGCGCTCGAACAGGGTGCGGTCGTGCCACAGCCAGATCAGGTTGAAGGCCATCACCGACCGGTTGGCGCTGATCATCTCGAGCGCGTCGTAGCGGGGTCGGCGCAGGTACTTCCAGGCCGAGGCGAGATAACGCACGCGCTTGCGTCCGGGCGCGAACTCGGCGGCGCCGAACGCCACCAGCCGGCCGGTCGGCGCCAGCGCCTGGTAGGACCAGCGCTGAACTCGCCCGCCGATCGCATCGAGCACCAGATGCAGCGGTCGACCGGCCAGCATCTCGTCTAGTCGCCGGGCGAAGTCGCGGCCCCGGACGATGACTTGCGCGTATCCTCGCTCGGCGAGAAACGCCTGCTTGTGGCGGCTGCCGACGGTGCCGATTGGATCGGCGCCCAGCTTTCGGCACATCGCCATCGCCTGCAGGCCGACGCCGCCGGCCGCGCTGTGGACGAGCACTCGCTGGCCGCGGCTCACCGCCCCCAGCGCGGTCAGCGCGTACCAAGCGGTCAGGCTTTGGACCGGAAAGGCGGCGCCCTGCGGATCGCTCCAGTCGCCCGGGATCGGTCGCAGTTGCCAGGCTGGGACGTCGACGATCTCGGCGTAGGCCCCGAAGCGGATGCAGCCCATCACTCGACGTCCCGGCGCGATTACCGATCCGGAAACCCGCTCCGGTGCCTCGAGAACCTCGCCGGCGAATTCCAGCCCGGGAATGAACGAGCCCGGCGGCGTGGCGGAGTACAGCCCGGTCAGCGCGAACACGTCGGCAAAGTTGAGTCCGATCGCGTGCACCCGCACCCGGGCGTGCCCGGGCTCCGGCGGCCCCAGGGGTTCCTCGACCAACCGCAGCCGGTCGATTCTGCCGGCCCGGTCGATCTGCCAGATTCGTCTTTTCACGGCGTTATTATCGGCCCTGACCGGTAAGACCACCTAGCCCAACTGGAGTCGATTTTGACAACGCTGTCAACGCTACCTAGCATACGCGGTTTATTCGCGTTCAACTCCAGGCGGATCCGGGCGAATGAACAAGAACTCGAACCACAGCGCGCGGGCGACGATCGATCACGTCGCGGCGCGCGCGGGGGTCTCGATCAAGACCGTGTCGCGGGTGGTCAACAACGAGCCGAACGTGCGGCCGGCCACCCGCGAGCGGGTGCAGCGGGCGATCGAAGCGCTGGACTACCGGCCCAACACCTCGGCGCGCCGGCTCGCGGGCCATCGGAGCTTTCTGTTCGCCCTCGTCTACGACGACCCCAGCGCCTATCCGAACGCGAGCGCCAACTACGCGACCAACCTGCATGGGGGAGCGCTGAAGAAGGCCCGCGAGGCCGGCTACGACCTGCTGATCCACCCGTGCGAGTACCAGAGCCCGGGGCTGGTCGACGAGATCCGGCAGATGATCGAACAGTCGCGGGTCGACGGGCTGCTGCTGGCGCCGCCGCTGGCCGAGGTGCGGCCGGTGGTGAAGATGCTGCGCGAGATCGGCAAGCCGGTGGTGCGGGTCTGTCCGGGCAGCGTGCGGAGCTTCGATGCGGTGCACACCAACGACCGCGAGGTCTGTGCCGAGATGACCCGCTACCTGGCCTCGCTCGGCCACCGCCGGATCGCGTTCATCGAGGGCCATCTTGATCACCGCGCGATGTCCAACCGGGTGGTCGGCTACCGGGACGGGCTCAAGCAGTGCGGTCTGAAGCCAGCCGCCTCGCTGGTGGTCCGCGGCGACAACTCGTTCGATTCCGGCTTGGATTGCGCCCGCAAGCTGCTCTCGCGCAAACGCCGGCCCAGCGCGATCTTCGCCGCCAACGACGACATGGCCGCGGGCGTGCTGCACGTGGCTCAGGAAATGGGCCTGAAAGTGCCCGCGGAGCTGTCGGTCGCGGGCTTCGACGACGTCCCGCTGTCGCGCCAGGTCTGGCCGACCCTGACGACGATCCATCAGCCGGTGTACGAGCTGGCCGAGCACGCGACTGAGCTTTTGTTTTCGCTCATCCGCGGTGAGCAACTCACGGAGCCGACGATGATCGCGTCCAGACTCGTGGTGCGGGCATCGACCGGACCGGCACCGGGTTAGCCTGCCACCAGTTCCCGCTCGATCTGTTCCAGCGAACGGCCTCTGGTTTCCGGCACCAGCCGGGCCACGACCACCAGCCCGACCAGCGCGAACAAGCCGTAGACCAGGAACGTAGTCGCGTTGCCGAGTGTGGCCAGCTCCCACGGGAACACGAGCTGCACGCCGAAACTGACCGCCGAGTTGATCAGGCCCACGAACGAGATCGCCAGCCCGCGCATCGTGTTGGGGAAGATCTCCGAGAACAGCACCCACATCACCGGCCCGAGCGAGACCGCGAAACTGGCCACGAAACCCAGGATGCCGAGCAGGATCAGCGCGGGGTCGATGTCGATCGCCGCCGCCACCAGGGCGCCCCCGTGATCGCGGACCAGCTCCGGGCCTAAGGTATCCGCCAACGCCTGCTTGAACTCGAGATCGCTCGCAAACGTGGTCCCGGCCAGCGGGCTCAGGCGGGTTGCATCGACCGCCGCGGGCAGCGCGGCCAGCGACTCGTCGGTCAGCGTGTAGCTGGCCGCGTTGAAGCCGTGCGCCAGCAGCAACATGCTGGCGGCGATCCCGCTGGTCCCCAGCAGCAGCAGCAGGCGCCGGCCCAGCCGGTCGATCAGCACCATCGCCACCACCGTGAACACCAGGTTGGTCAGCCCCACCAGCACCGCCTGCATGAACGCCGCGTCGGTGCCGACACCGGACTGCTCGAAGATCATCGGGGCATAGAAGAACACCGCGTTGATGCCGGTGATCTGCTGCAGTACCGCCACGCTGATCCCGATCGTGAGCACCAGCCGGAACGCGGGGCGGAACAGTTCGCGCAGCCGCGCGCGGGGCTGGTCTTGCGCCGCGGCGAGGCTCGCGCGCACCGCGAGCACGTCGGCCCGCGCCTGGGCGGCGCCCCCCGCCCGGGCCAGTATCCGCTCGGCCTCGGCGTCACGGCCGTTCATGATCAGCCAGCGCGGGCTCTCAGGCACGAACTTGAGCGCGATCAGGTAGACCAGCGCCGGCAGCGCCTCCAGCCCCAGCATCCAGCGCCAGTTCCAGGCCTCCAGGCCCAGCGCGGCGACCCACCCGGACTCCGACTGACCGAGCTTCACGATCAGGTAATTGGAGAAAAACGCCGCCGAGATCCCGAGCACGATGTTGAGCTGGTTGAACGAGACCAGCCGGCCGCGGATTGCAGGCGGCGCCAGCTCGGCGATGTACATCGGCGCGATGATCAGCGCCGCGCCAACCCCCAGACCACCCAGCATGCGCGCCGCGACCAGCACCGTGAAGGTCGGGGCCAGCGCCGAGGCGACCGCCGAGATCAGGAACGTGGCCGCGGCCAGCATCAGCACCGGGCGGCGCCCGAGGCGGTCGCTGAGCGGACCCGCGACCATCATCGCGAGCGTCGCGGTCAAGGTGAGCGAGGCCACCGACCAGCCCAACTCGATCTCGGTCAGCGCGAACTCCGGCTGGATGAACCCGACGACCCCGGAGATCACCGAGGCGTCGAAACCCATCAGAAAGCCGCCGAGCGCGACGATCAGGGCGACGGCGACCGTGAATCCGGTGCTCACTCGGCCACCAGCTCGAATTCGGTCATCAGCTCGGCCGCGGAGGAGCCGCCGATCCAGGCGCGGAACCGGCCCGGTTCGACCAGGCGTTGCATGCGGCGGCCGTAAAAGGCCAGCTCGTCGGTATGCAGTCGGAAACTCACCGTGGCGCTCTCGCCGGGACCGAGCCGGACCCGCCGAAAGCCCTTCAGCTCGCGCACCGGCCGGGTCACCTCAGCGACCGGATCGCGCAGGTACAACTGCGCCACTTCGACCGCCTCGCGCGCGCCGGTGTTGGTCAGCTCCGCCCGTATCACGAACTCCGACCCGATCGCGATTCGATCCCCGCTCGCACGGATGTCCCGATACACGAAGCGGCCGTACGACAACCCGTGACCGAAGGGATACAGCGGGGTGAAACCGGCATCGAGGTGATGCGAGGTGTTGCCCAGCGAGGTCTGCGGCGCGTTGACCGGGATGTCGTCGAGGTGCACGAAGGTGCGCGCGCTGGCCGGCTTGCCGGTGTTCTTGTGGTTGTAGTAGATCGGCACCTGCCCGACCACCCGTGGAAAGGTCACCGGCAGCCTGCCCGACGGCGACGCCCTGCCGAACAGCACGTCGACGATCGCGGGACCGCCCATCGTGCCGGGGTGCCAGGCGTACAGGATCGCCGGCACCCGGTCGACGACATTCTGCAGCGCCAGCGGCCGCCCGGCCAGGATCACCAGCACCGTCGGCTTGCCTGCCGCGGCCACCGCCTCGATGAGCTGCTCCTGGGCCCCGGGCAGGCGGATGTCGGCCCGGGAGTGGGCCTCTCCGGACAGAATCGATTCCTCGCCCAGGAACAAGAGCACCGCGTCGGAAGCGCGGGCCGCCGCGACGGCCTCGTCGAATTGATCGATGCTCCTGCCGCGGCTGGTCTGAAGTGCGCGCACGTGGCGGATCGTGACGCGATCGCCGGCGATCGTCTTCAGTGCCGCCAGCGGCGTCACCGCCAGATCGGGATCGCCGTCGAATACCCAGGTCCCCAACTGATCGTGCGGCGCATCGGCGAGCGGCCCGATTACGGCCAGCGATTGCACCGACCCCAGGTCCAGCGGCAGCGTGTCCTGGTCGTTCTTCAGCAGCACCAGGCTCTCGACCGCCGCCTCCCGGGCCGCGCGCAGATGATCCGGATTGGCGACCGCGACGTGCTCGGCCGGGTCGGTGTAAGGCCGCTCGAACAACCCGAGACGGAACTTCACCCGGAGGATGTTGGCCACCATGCGGTCGATCGTCTGCTCGGCGAGATGCCCGTCGCGGACCAGTTCGGCCAGATGATCGCGATAGGCGGTGCTGACCATCTCCATGTCGAGGCCGGCGCTGGCCGCAGCGAGCGCCGATTCGCGGTCGTTCGCGGTCAGGCCGTGGATCGAGAGCTGGCGGATCGAGGCCCAGTCGCTGACCATCAGCCCGTCGAAACCCCATTCCCTGCGCAGCACCTGCTGCATCAGCCATTCGTTGCCCGAGGCCGGCACCCCGTTCAAGTCGCTGAACGACGCCATCAGGGTGGCGACGCCCGCATCGACCGCGGCGTGGAACGGCCTGAGATGCACGTTGCGCAGTTCGATCTCGGGGATGTTGGTGGTGTTGTAGTCGCGACCCGCTTCGCTGGCGCCGTAGCCGGCGAAGTGCTTGGCGCAGGCAGCGATAGTGTCGAGCGCCGCCAGGTCCTCGCCCTGGAAGCCCTCGACCATCGCCACCGCCAGGACCGACGCCAGGTGCGGGTCCTCGCCGGGGGACTCGGCGATGCGGCCCCAGCGCGGGTCGCGCGTGATGTCGATCATCGGTGCGAACGTCCAGTTGACGCCCGCGGTCGCGGCCTCGGCCGCGGCGATCCGCGCGGCCTCCCGGACCCGGTCGGGGTTCCAACTCGCGGCCTGTCCGAGCGGGATCGGAAACACGGTCTTGAATCCGTGGATCACGTCGCGGCCGGCCAGCAGCGGGATGCCGAGCCGCGACTCCTCGACCGCGATGCGCTGAAGCTCGTTGACCAGATCCGCGCCCACCGCGTTCAGCACCGAACCGACCCGGCCGGCGGCGATGGCCTCGCGCAGCGCATCCGGCAGCTTGCCGCCGTCGACATTGAGCTGATTCATCTGGCCGATCTTCTCATCCAGCGTCATCCGCGCGAGCAGGGCCTCGATCCGGGGTTCGATCGAGCCCGGGTCGCGCTCGACCGCGATCACCGAGGACGCGGATACCAGCGCCAGCGACAGGGTGAGCGCTGCCGATTGGGCCCACGCGGTCATTTCGGTACCGGTCCGCGCCGGTACACGCGGACGTAATCCACCACCATCCGCTGCGGAAAGGCCGATTCGTCGATCGGCCCCCCGGCCCGTCCCCAGGCGCCGCCGACGGCGACGTTCAGGATCAGGTGAAAGGGGTGGTCGAACGGCCAGGCTTCCCAGCCGGTGCTTTCGTTGACATAGGTGAAATACAGCGAATCGTCTACGAACGCGTCGATCCGCTCGGGCGACCACTCGAGCGCGTAGACGTGAAACTCATCGGCGACGTCATCGAGCAGGATGCGGCCCTTGCGCTGCTCCCACTTGATCCAGTAATAGGCCTTGGTGTGCACCGTGCCGTGGACGTGGTTCATCTGGTAGCCGACGTGCTCCATGATGTCGATCTCGCCCGAATTGGGCCAC
>JBFJNB010000069.1:0-8988 GCA_041633655.1 Lysobacterales bacterium
ACTGGCCTGGGTCGATACGCCATGGTGCGCCGCCGCCGGCTCCGAATGATTTTCGGGCGGGCAGCCCTCTAGGGTGTGTAGGCACGAGCTTTCGAGACGAACTTGGATTCCTTCGAAGCACACGCGGACAAGAAACTGGTCGAACGGCTGCTGGCCGGCGATGAGACGGCTTTCCGGGCCTTTTTCGCGACCTATTTCCCGCGCCTGTTCCGGTTTGCGCGGTACCGCCTGCACGGCGAGGAGGCGCTGGCCGAGGACGCGGTCCAGAATGCGCTGGGCAAGGCAATCGACAAGCTCGACACCTACCGCGGCGAAGCCGCGCTGTACACCTGGTTGTGCACCTTCTGCCGCCACGAGATCAGCGCGCTGCTGAAGCACGCGCAGCGCGAGCCCGTGGACCTGATCGAGGACCTGCCGGCGATCCGCGCGACCATCGAGTCGCTGATGGACCCGCACGCGGCACCGGAACGGGAGGCAGACCGGCGCGAGCTGTCGCGCCTGATCCAGGTCGCGCTGGACGGTCTGCCTTCCGCGTACGCTGACGCGCTCGAATGGAAATACATCGACGGGCTCACGGTGGCCGAGATTGGCGAGCGCTCCGGGCGCGGGCGCAAGGCGGCCGAATCGCTGCTGAGCCGCGCACGCGAGTCCTTCCGGGACGGGTTCTCGGCCCTGATCGGCAACGGAATCGATCTCATTTGGGAACAACGGCTATGACCACCAGACCAACCGCGGGAGCCGACCCGCTCGAAAGAATTCTGCCGCTCGCCGGCCGCCGTGAACCGGTCGATTCGAAACGCACCGAGCGGGTCGAACGCCAGACGCATGAGCGCTGGCACCGGATGCTGGCGCGGCGTCGCGCCGCCGACCGAAGGCGCCGGATCTCTTGGATCGGCGGCGGGGTCGCGGTGGCGGCGAGCCTGCTTGCCGCGGTCCTGGTGATCCCGAGGTTGGTGCCGCAGGCGCCGGTGGTCGCGACCGTGGTCACCGTGCTCGGCAGCCCCGAGACCGGTGCCCGCGGCCGCGCGATGATGCGGCTTGCGACCGGTGCCGAGCTGCAGGCCGGCAGCGTGCTACAAACGGCCGCCGCCGAGGGGGTGGCGCTGGCGCTTCGCAGCGGGCATCAACTGCGCCTGGCCGACGCGACCCGGGTACGGGTCGAAACCGACGCGGTGGTCCTCGATGCCGGTGCGGTATACCTCGATTCGGGAGGTGATGCGACGCCGATCGAGGTCCGATCCTCGCTGGCGACGGTTCGTGAGCTGGGAACGCAGTACATCGCGCGCCTCGCCGGGGGCATGCTCCAGGTGAGCGTGCGCGAGGGTGCGGTGCGGGTCGCGCACGGGACCACGGCCGACACCGCGAACGCCGGCGAGATGCTGCAACTGGACGCATCGGGCCGGACCAGCAAGAAGCCGATCGCGAGCCACGGCGAGCACTGGGCCTGGGTCGCGCGGCTGGCCTCGGTTCCGGATCTGCAGGACCTCAAACTGGCGGAGTTTCTCGGCTGGGTGGCGCGCGAGCAAGGCTGGCGGCTCGAGTTCGCCAGCGCCGAGGACGCGCGCGCTGCAGCCGGGGTTGAGCTGTTCGGCTCGATCGAGGGCCTGAGCGCGGAGGAGTCGCTGGCCACGGTGATGTCCTCCACTGGCTGGCGCTATGTGCTCGCGGATGGCGCGCTGACGGTCGACTCCGGGCGGGCGGAGCAGCCGTGATGTTCGATGTGATCACCAGCGCCGGGCGCCGCAGCGGATTGAGTGCGTTGCTGGCCGCGTTACTGCTGTGCATGGTGCCGGGGACCTCCTGCGCCGAACCCCACGCCGGCCAACTGCTGCGCGACGCGCTGTTGGAGCTGAACGCGGGCGGTGCCGCGCTGGTGTTCTCCAGCGAGCTGGTCGACGCACGCATGCGGGTCAAGCAGACCCCGCGATCGGCCCCGCCGCTCGAAATGGCCCGGGAGATCCTGGCCCCGTACGGGCTCGTGCTGTCGCGTGCGCCAGGGCCGGTCCCGCGATGGCTGGTGGTCCGCGCGCCCGAGGAGCCCGCCAGGGAACCCGACGATGAACCGTCGGCGCCGACGGAGCCGACCCGGTCGGGCGAGCCGATCATCGAGGAGATCCTGGTAACCGCCGGGCGCTATCGGATTTACGGCGAAGACGTTGCGGCGGAATTCGACCACGAGGAGGTCGACCGGCTGCCGCACCTCGCCGACGACCTGATGCGCGCGGTCAAGCGCCTGCCGGCGGTCGCCGCGGACGATATCTCGGCCCGGATCAACCTGCGCGGCGGCACCCGAGAGGAAACCGCGGTCTACCTGGACGGCCTGAAACTGACCGACCCGTTCCACCTGAAAGACCTGCAGGGCGCGCTCAGTATCGTCGACACAAACCTGATCGACCGGGTGGACGTGCTGCCCGGCGGATTCCCCGCGGTTTATGGCGATCAGGCCAGTGGCATCGTCCGGGTCCAGACCCTCCCGCCGCCCGATCGCGCCGTGCACTCGGTCGGGGTCAGCTTCGTCAACGCGTTCGCCAATACCCGGGGTTCGTTCGCCGACGACCGCGGCGGCTGGCTGGTGTCGCTCCGGCGCGGCTATCTCGACTGGCTGTTTCAACTGGTCGACACCGGGGCCGGCGAGTTCACGCCGCGATACCTGGACTTTCTGGCCAAGGTCGATCGCGACCTCGGCGACCGGCACCTGCTGGCCGGCCAGGTACTCGCGGCGCAGGACGATCTCGAGTATTTCGACGACTCCGAGGACACTCGCACCGACGGCAACACCGATACGTTGTTTGTATGGGGCCGCCTCAGCAGTTCGTGGACCGAGGCGCTGAGCTCCGAGACGGTGCTATGGCGCAACGCGGTCGACCGTCGGCGCCTGGCCGTGGTCAACGACCCGGACGACATCACCGCCAACCTGCGCGACGAGCGCGACATCGAATCCATCGGACTGCGCAGCGACTGGCATTGGCGACCCGCCGACGACTGGACCATTGGCTTCGGCGTGGAGGCCACCGACCAGCGGGTGGCTTACGACTACGCGCTGAGCGCGGTCACCAACGGGGCGGGTTTTCCCGGGCGGCCGCCCATCGAGCGGCGCACGCTCAGGGCGGTCGACGGCGGGACCCTGGGCCTGTACGCGTCGGTCAGGAGGGACCTGGGCCCGCTGGCGGTGGAACTCGGCTGGCGCCGCGACCGCGAGACCTACACCGGGCTGGATCAGACGGTCTGGAGCCCGCGGCTGAACCTGCGCTACGACTTGGGCCCGGACACCAAGCTGCTCGCGGCCTGGGGCGAGCACCACCAGTTCCAGCCGATCGAAGCCCTGCAGGTGGAAGACGGCATCGAGCACTATTTTCCGGCGCTTAAGTCCGAGCACCGAATCCTCGGCTTCGAACACCACTTCGGCCCGGCGCTGAGCCTGCGCGCGGATGTCTATCAGAAGCGCTATCAGGACCTGCGACCCCGGTTCGTCAACCTGTTCGACGGCTACGAGGCGGTTCCCGAGGCCGAGCCGGACCGCCACCGGGTCGACGCGACGTCGGCTGAAGCCCGCGGCATCGAAGTGACCGTCAAACACCGGTCGGACTCGGCGCTTTCGTGGTGGATCAGCTATGCCTACGCGCGCGTCGACGAACGGGTCGACGGCGCCGATATCCCACGCGAGTGGGACCAGCCGCACGCGCTGAACGCGGTGCTCAACTGGCGGGGCGAGCGCTGGAACATCAACCTGGCCTCCGCTTGGCATCGCGGCTGGCCACGGACCCCCGCCGGGCTGGGCGTGGTCGACACGCCCGACGGCCCGCAGCCCGGCGTCGCGACCGGCGCGCGCAATGCCGATCGATACAACGACTACGTGCGCGTGGACGCGCGGGTGAGCCGCGACCTCAAGCTCAAGCGCGGCGAGTTCACCTACTTCTTCGAGCTCTACAACATCTTCGATAGCGGCAATACGTGCTGTATCGACGAGGCGGAGCTGCTGCCGGGGCCGTCACTGCTGCTGCGCGAGGAGAACTGGCTGCCGCGGGTGCCGTCGTTCGGCTTCACCTGGACCTTCGGTTGACGTGACCATGCGCAGTTGCCGCGCGATGCGTTCACGCCCACCATCAACCACATCAGCGAGAGGGAATCATCGGATGAGATCACGCTATGCCCGAGCTGTAACACTGGTCGTGCTGGCCGCGGTTGCGCTCTCGCCCGCGACCGCGCAGCACCTGCCGTACGTCAACTGGGAGAACCACCCGGTCCACGCGCTGGACTTGAGCCCCGACGGGGCGACCCTGGCGGTCGCGCACACCGCCGACAACCGGGTGCAGCTGTTCGACGTGAGCGAAGGCAGGGCGGTGCCGATCGGGCACGTCGCGGTCGGCGTCGACCCGGTCGCGGTGCGCTTTCGCGACGAGCGCGAACTGTGGGTCGTCAACCACATTTCCGACAGCGTCAGCATCGTCGACGTCGAACGCCAGGTGGTGACCGCGACCGTGGCCACCCTGGACGAGCCGGCCGACGTGGTGTTCGCCGGAGGCCGCGCTTTCGTCAGTTGCTCACAGGCCAACAAGGTGATGGTGTTCGACCCGGCCGCGCCAGGGAGCGGTGCGCAGATCGTTGCGATCGCGGCCGAGGACCCGCGCGCGCTGGCGGTCAGCGCCGACGGCTCCCGGGTGCTCGCGGCGATCTTCGAGTCCGGCAACGCCACGACCATCCTCGGCGGCGGCGTTCTGGCCCCGGGCGTGCTCTCGTTTCCGCCCAACGTGACCCGCCAGGTCAACACCCCGTATGGCGGGCAGAACCCGCCCCCCAACGACGGTCCGGTGTTCACCCCGGCGGTCGATCCCGCGCTGCCGTCGGCGCCGGCGGTGGGGCTGATCGTGCGCAGGAGCGCGGGCGGGCGCTGGCTGGACGACAATGGCGGCGACTGGACCGCTTTCGTCAGCGGCAATTCGGCCCCGCAGTCGGGCCGTCCGGTGGGCTGGGACCTTCCGGACCGCGACATCGCGATCATCGACGTGGCCTCGCTGGAGGTCACCTACGCGACCGGGCTGATGAACATCGGCATGGCGATCGCGGTCAATCCCGGCACCGCCGAAATCACGCTGATCGGCACCGAGGCGACCAACGAGGTCCGCTTCGAGCCCAATCTCAATGGACGCTTCGTGCGCGTGCATCTGGCGCGGGTCAACGGCACCGATCCGGCTCAGGCCCAAGTGACCGACCTGAATCCGCATCTGGATTATCGGCAACCCACGCGGCCCCAGGCCGAGCGCGACCGCGCCCTCGGCGACCCGCGTGCGATCGTGTGGCACGCCGATGGCGAGCGCGGCTACGTGGCCGGAATGGGCTCGAACAACGTGGTGGTGATCGACGCCTCGGGCGCGCGGGTTGCCGGCGCTGCCCCGATCGAGGTCGGGGCCGGCCCGGTCGCGCTGGCGCTGGACGAGGCCGGCGGGCGCCTGTACGTGTGGAACCACTTCGAGGCCAGCCTGTCGACGATCACCACCGGGAGTCTGGAGGAAATCGATCGCTTGCAGGTATTCAACCCGCTGCCGGCGGCGATCCGCGATGGCCGGCGGTTCTTCTACGGCACCCATGAGACCTCCGGCCTGGGCCAGCTCGCGTGCGCCTCGTGCCACGTGGACGGGCGCATGGATCGGCTGGCCTGGGACCTGGGCGACCCGTCCGGGGCGATGAAGGGATTCAATCAGAACTGCGTCACCGACTTCGACGGCGACCTGTGTCCGGACTTTCACCCGATGAAGGGCCCGATGATGACCCAGACCTTTCAGGACATCGTCGGCCACGAGCCGTTTCACTGGCGCGGGGACCGCGACGGGCTGGAGGAATTCAACCCGGCGTTCAAGGGCCTGCTGGGCGACGACGTGGATCTCACTGCCACGGAGATGCAGGCGTTCGAGGATTTCGTGGCCACGATCACGTTTCCGCCGAATCCGTTCCGAAACCTGGACAACAGCCTGCCGACCGCGCTTTCGCTGGAGGGCCATTTCACTACCGGGCGCTTCAGCGCGGCCGGGCAGCCGCTCGGGGTCGGCAACGCGGTGCGCGGGCTGGAGCTCTACACCGGGGGCCTGCTGGATGACCCGTTCCATTGCGCCAACTGCCACACCCTGCCGACCGGGATGGCGGTCAACGGTGCGCTGTTCGCCGGGGACCTGCCGATCTCGACCGGCGGCGAGCCGATGCCAGCCGGGTCGCTGGGGGAGAACCATCTCGGGATCGTCAGCATCGACGGCTCGACCAACGGCGCGATCAAAGTCCCGCAGATCCGCAACGCCTATGAGAAGACCGGCTTCGATCTGACCCAGCCGGAGAGCACCGCCGGATTTGGTTTTCTGCACGACGGCTCGGTGGATTCACTGGCGCGTTTCGTCGGGCTCGATGCGTTTTCGCTGGACTCCGATCAGGACGTGGCCGATCTGGTGGCCTTGATGCTCGCCTTCAGCGGCTCCGATTTTCCGCTGCCGAACCCGATGCTGGGGGCCGCGGCGCCTTTGAGCCGCGACACCCACGCCGCGGTCGGCGCGCAGCGGACCCTGACCTCGGCCACCGCCAAGGGGGCCGACGAACTGCTCGTGCTGGCGCGCACCGGGGCGATCGATCTGATCGCGCGCAGCGCGAACGGGGCCTGGGCCTACGACGCCGGCAGCGAGCGCCTGGTGCCGGCCGACGCCGGTACCCCGGTGACTCCGGCGCAACTGCTGGCCACCGCGGCGCCCGCGAATCCGCTGACCCTGACCGCGGTGCCGGCGGGGCTGGGCCCGCGTCTTGGGATCGATCGCGACGGCGACGGGATCGGTGACTCGGCCGAGCTCGAGCAGGGCTCGAACCCGGCCGACGCGGCCTCGGCGACGCTGTCGCCAACCCAGGGACTGTGGTTCAACCCGGCGCGCAGCGGGCACGGCTTCGACCTGCAGCGGCTCGGCGAATTTCTGTTCATTACCTGGTATACGTACAACGACGACGGCAGCCCGACCTGGTACCAGGCCGCGGCCGAATTCACCGCCCCGGACTTCAGCGCGGACCTGAACCGGTTTCGCTGGAACCCGGATACCGGATTCGTCGACGTGGAGACCGTCGGCACCGCGTCCTTGAGCTTCAGCGACGCGACCCACGTCGAGTTCGCCTGGCAGATCGGCGAGCGCCCCGGCAATGAACCGTTCGAACTGCTGCTGGCCGCGCCCGGGCGCACCCTGCGCGACTACACCGGCACCTGGTACGACCCGAGCGAGCCGGGGTGGGGGCTGACGCTTTACACCAAGGGCGACACCCGGGTAGCGGTGGTGTATTTCTACGATGCCGACAATGAGCCGCGCTGGGCGCTGGGTCAGAGCGACAACGCGCCGGCGGGGGTGGTCGAGATGCTCAGCTTCGAAGGGTTCTGCCCCGACTGCGCCCGGGTGGATCCGACCATCCTCGACGGGGGCTCGATCGAACTCGAGTTCGAGTCGCTGCGCGCTGCCCGCTTCAGCTCGGCGGTCGACTACCCGGGTCTCGCTGGCAGCGGCTGGCCGCGAGCCGACGTGGCGATCGTTCCGCTCAGCGATCCGGCGGTGGATTTCTCGGTTTTCTGAGCGCCTCCGACACAGCGAGCGATCAGCGGCCAACCTCGATGCCGCCCTCGTTGATCAGGCCGCAGATCTCGTCGGCCAACAGCTTGGTCGCCGCGATGGTGCCGAACAACCCGAGCCCGGGCAGGTCATAGTCGATGTTGGCGTTGGTACAGTCGGAGAACTCGATTCCCATGGTGCCGACCGGGTCTGTGGTCGGCGGGGTCGGGTCGTCGAACACGCCGTCGCGGGTCGCAAATAGTGTGAGATCCGCGCGCGCGCCGTCATAGCCGCCCTGGGCGGTGAACCAGCGCAGCTCGTCTCCGGGTATGGCGCCGCCTTTCTGGCCGGCCCCGGCGCTGTCGAAGGTAAACCAGGCGACGAACATGAACCGCGAGTCGAGCAGGAAATCGAACAGGAAGCCCTGGCCCGCGGTGTCGGGGTCGAACCAGGCGCCAATCAGACCGTAATTGATCGGCTGTGCCTCGCCGGCGGGCAGGGGGCTCGCGCCTCGGGCCTGTTTGAGGTCGATCTCGCCATCGTTGATCCGGGTGCAGATCTCGTCGGCGAGCAGCTTGGTCAGCGGGATCACCCCGGCCAGGCCGAGGTCCGGTAGCTCATAGGTGATCGTCGCCTCGGTGCAGGTCTCGAAGGCGACCGCCATCGTCCCGACCGGGGTCGTGACCGGCACGGTGGGATCGTCGAACACGCCGTCGCGGGTCTGGAAAATAGTCAGCTCCGCGGTGCTGCCCGCGAAGCCGCCCTGGGCCGTGAACCAGCGCTGCTCCGACCCGGCGATCGCGCCCCCCTTGGCCTCCACGGCGGTGTCGAAGGTGAACGCGGCGACGAACATGAACTGGCTTTCGAGCAGGAAGTCGAACAGGAACCCCTGGCCAGGCGTTGCGGTATTGAACCAGCCGCCGGCCAGCCCGTAGTTGATCTGCTGCGACAGGTCGAGGATCAGGACGTCCAGGCCGTCGGAGACCTCGACTCCCTCGCTCGAATAGGTCGCCGAGATCGTGACCAATTCATCATTGCCAACGCTGAACGTCGTCAGCACCCCGCTTGGGCTGATCTCGCCGAACGCCGAGTCCTGGGACCAGCTTGCCATATCGGTCACCTCCTGCATGCTGCCGTCGCTGAACGAGGCGATCGCGATGTAGCTGGCGCTCGATTCTTCGTCCACCGACAACGGACCGCTGATGGCCAGGTCGGTCAAGGTCACCGCCTGGCTCGGCTCGAACTCGACCACCAGCAGCGGTTCACCCACGTTGCGCGAATTGAACCGTTTGGCCGACCCGTCGGGCGCCCCGGGATCGACGCGCAGCAGCCAGCCGTGGTTCGGGGCGGTGCCGTCCACCCAGGCCTGGACCGAGGCGACCAGCGCCGGGGTGCTCGGGAAGGTGGAACCGCCCGTCGATCGGACCTC
>JBFJNB010000070.1:0-8912 GCA_041633655.1 Lysobacterales bacterium
ACGAGATGACGGTCACGCGCGCGGTCAAGGCTCTGGCCGCGCGCGACGGCACGCCGCTCAACTTCGCGGGTGCCGGGGCCTATGAGCACCACATCCCGGCGGCGGTGTGGGAGATCACCACCCGGGGCGAGTTCTACTCAGCCTATACGCCGTACCAGGCCGAGGCCAGCCAGGGCACGCTGCAGGTCATCTACGAATACCAGACCATGATGGCCAAGCTGACCGGGATGGAGGTCTCCAACGCGTCGCTTTACGACGGCGCATCCGCGCTGGCCGAGGCAGTACTGATGGCGGTGCGCTGCCACCGCAAGTCCAAATCGCGCAAGGTGCTGATCGCCGGAACCGTCAATCCGGTTTACCGCAAGGTGCTCAAAGCGATCGTCGCGCTGCAGGAAATCGAGATCGAGGAACTGCCGTTTTCCGCCGGGACCGGGCACACCGAGGCGGGCGCGCTGGAGCCGTACGCCGGTCAGGACGTGACCGCGGTGGTGATTCCCCAGCCGAACTTCTTCGGCGTGCTGGAGCCGGTGGACGAGCTGACCCAGGGCGCGCGCGAACTCGGCGCGATCGTGATCGGCGTCGTCAACCCGCTGGCGCTGGCGGTGCTTGAGCCGCCTGGGAACTGGGGTGATGGCGGGGTCGACATCGTCTGCGGCGAGGGCCAGCCGCTCGGGGTGCCGCTGTCCTCCGGCGGGCCGTACTTCGGGATCCTATGCTGCCGCCAGGAGTACGTGCGCCAGATGCCGGGGCGGCTGGTCGGGCGCACCACCGACCTGGACGGCAAACCCGGCTTCGCGCTGACCCTGCAGGCGCGCGAGCAGCACATCCGCCGGGCCAAGGCGACTTCCAACATCTGCACCAACCAGGGACTCCTGGTGACCGCGGCGACGATCTACATGGCGCTGCTGGGCCCGCACGGGCTGGAGCAGGTGGCCAGCGCCTCGCACCGCAACACGCTTAAGCTGATCGAGCGGGCGAGCGCGATCGACGGGGTCGAGCGGCTGCATTCGGGCGCGGTGTTTCACGAAGCCGCGCTGGCGCTGCCGCGACCGGCGGGCGAGGTCATCGATACTCTGGCCGGAGTGAGGATCGTCGCCGGGTACGACCTGGGACGGGATTACCCGGGGCTCGAGAACGCGCTGCTGGTGTGCGCCACCGAGACCAAGACCGAGGCGGACATCGAGCGCTTCGGGGCGGCGCTGGAGGCTACCCTTTCCAGTTGAGGAGGCTGTCGGACAGGTGATCCCAGCGCGTTTCGCCCTTTCCGTGGGCGGGCTGATGTTCGAATTCCTCGACCACCCGGCGGGCCGCTTCGACGTGGTCGTCGGCCACGCTGACGGTGACCAGGCCGGCGGCCGGCAGGTCGCCGATCCCGCCCTGCAGGTACTCGCCGCCGACGAACGCCTGGATCCCCGCCTGAGCCAGCAGGCCCTTGACCAGGTTGGCGTCGATGGGGTTCTCGGCCCGGTAGATGATCTTCATGGCTTAATCTTACTAGGTTTTTCCAGTGGCGGTCGATTAACGGGGCCGATTTCTTTATGATCGCGCGATGTTGATATTCGAGCAGTCCAGCGGCGGTCGCCGCGCGGTCGCCCAGTGCCCGGGCGGGGCCGCCGAGACGCCCGGAATACCGGAGCGTTTCCGGCGTCGCGCGCGGGCGGACCTGCCCCGGGTCTCGGAGCTCCAGGTGGTGCGCCACTACACCAAGCTGTCGCAGCGGAATTTCTCGATCGACACCCAGTTCTACCCGCTGGGTTCGTGCACGATGAAGTACAACCCGCGCGCCTGCAACCGCCTGGCGATGCTGGAGGGTTTTCTGTCGCGGCACCCGCACGCCCCCGAATCGCTGTCCCAGGGGTTCCTCGAGGCGATGCACGAACTCCAGCAGACCCTCGCCGAGGTCACCGGAATGAAGGGGATTTCGCTGACCCCCATGGCCGGCGCCCAGGGCGAGTTCACCGGGGTCGCGATGATCCGCGCCTACCACCTGGCGCGAGGCGACACCGAACGCAACGAGATCCTGGTGCCGGACGCGGCCCACGGCACCAATCCGGCCACCGCGATCATGTGCGGTTACCAGGTGCGCGAGATCCCGACCGGCGCGGACGGCGACGTCGATTTCGCGGCGCTCAAAGAAGCGGTCGGGCCGCGCACCGCCGGCATCATGCTGACCAACCCGTCGACCCTGGGGGTGTTCGAGCGCCGGATCCTCGAGATCGCCAGACTGGTGCACGAAGCCGGCGGCCTGCTGTACTACGACGGCGCCAATCTGAACGCGATTCTCGGCCGCGCGCGCCCCGGCGACATGGGCTTCGACGCGATCCACATGAACCTGCACAAGACCTTCTCGACCCCGCACGGCGGCGGCGGACCGGGCGCGGGCGCGGTCGGCGTTTCCGAGCGCCTGCTGCCGTATCTGCCGATCCCGATGGTCGGCAAGGAAGGCGAGGACTACCGCTGGCTGGACGAGGACGACCGGCCGGATTCGATCGGGCGGCTGTCGGCGTTTGCCGGCAACGCGGGCGTGCTGCTGCGCGCCTATGTCTACGCGCGGATGCTGGGCCGCGAAGGGATGCGCCGGGTGGCGGATTTCGCGACCCTGAACGCGAACTACCTGGCGGCGCGGCTGGCGCGGGAGGGCTTCACGCTGGCGTATCCCACGCGCCGGGCGGGGCACGAATTCATCATCACGCTGAAAAAAGAGTCGAAGGAATTCGGCCTGACCGCGACGGACCTGTCAAAGATGCTGCTGGATCATGATTTCCACGCGCCGACGAATTATTTTCCGCTGCTGGTCCCGGAGTGCCAGTTGATCGAGCCCACCGAGACCGAGCCGAAAGAGGTCCTGGACGCGTTCGTCGACGCGATGGTTTCGATCCGCGACGCCGCGCGTGCCGACATCGAGCGGATCAAGGGCGCGCCGTACACGCAGCCGGTGCGGCGCCTGGACGACGTCAAGGCCGCGCGCCAACTGGACCTGGTGTGGCAGCCGGACGCGTCGGATGCTTAACCGAAGGGGATATTCATGCCATTGACCATCGGCGTGCCGCGAGAGATCGGCGGCACCGAGAAACGGGTCGCCCTGGTGCCCGAGATCGTCAACAAATTCGTCAAGCTCGGGGTCAAAGTGCTGATCGAGAAAGGCGCCGGCGAGGGCGCGCTGATCCCGGACGGGGCCTACGCCAACGCCGAGATCGTCGACACCGACGCGCTGTACGCGCGGTCCGACGCGCTGCTGGTGGTCGGTCCGCCCGACTCGGGGATGCTGGAGCGAGTCCGCGAGGGCGCGGTGCTGGTCGGGTTCATGGCTCCGCACCTCGAGCCCGATCGGATGCACGCCATGGTCGCGCGCAAGTTGACGAGCTTTTCGATGGAGCTGGTGCCGCGCATCAGCCGCGCGCAGTCGATGGACGCGCTCAGCTCGCAGGCCGCGGTGGCCGGGTACAAGGCGGTGCTGATCGCGGCCCAGACCTCGGGCAAGTTCTTTCCGATGCTGACCACCGCCGCCGGCACCGTGCGCCCGAGCAAGTTGCTGGTGATCGGGGCCGGGGTGGCCGGGCTGCAGGCGCTGGCCACCGCGCGGCGCCTGGGCGCGATCACGGTCGGCTACGACGTGCGCCCGGAGACCAAGGAGCAGGTCGAATCCCTGGGCGCGAAGTTCCTCGACCTGGCGGTCGAGGCCAAGGGCGAGGGCGGCTACGCGCGTGAGCTGACCGAGGACGAGAAGAAGAAGCAGCAGGAGAAACTGGCCGAGCACCTGAGCGGGATGAACGTCGTGATCACCACGGCCGCGGTGCCGGGCCGCCCGGCTCCCAGGATCATCACCCGCGAGATGGTCGAGGGAATGCCGGCCGGGGCGGTGATCGTCGACATCGCCGCCGAGGGCGGAGGGAACTGCGAGCTGACCCGCCCGGGTGAGTCGATCGTGCACCACGAGGTGGTCGTGGTCGGCCCGGTGAACCTTCCCTCGCAGCTGCCGATGGACGCCAGCGACATGTACGCGCGCAACCTGTACAACCTGTTTTCGCCGATGATCGCCGAAGGCGAGTTCGCACCCGACTTCGAGGACGAAATCGTCGCCGGCAGCGTGTTGACCCACGCCGGCGAGATCAAACACGGACCGACCCGCGACAAAGTGGGGAGTACTAGCTCATGATGGATGGCTTCTTAGCGCTCTACATTTTCATGCTCGCGGCGTTCACCGGCTACGAGATCATCGGCCGCGTACCGGTGATCCTGCACACGCCGCTGATGTCCGGCTCGAACTTCATCCACGGGATCGTCGTGGTCGGGGCGATGATCGCGCTCGGGCACGCCGAGACCCCCCTGCAGACCGCGGTCGGGTTCATCGGCGTGCTGTTGGGCGCCGGCAACGCCGCGGGCGGCTACGTCGTGACCGAACGGATGCTGGAGATGTTCAAGTCCAGCAAGGACAAGAAAGGAGCCGGCCAATGATCGGCACCATCATCCAGAGCTCGTTTTACGCCGCGGTCTTATTGTTCATCTTCGGGCTCAAGGGTATGAGCCACCCGCGCACCGCGCGCCGCGGGATCGTCTGGGCCGGGGTCGGGATGCTGGTGGCAACCCTGGTCACGTTCGGGGTGCCGGAGATCCAGCGCGACAAGTACATCCTGATCATCGCCGCGGTCGTGATCGGAACGCTCGCGGCGTGGATTTCCGGCAAGCGGGTCGCGATGACCGCGATGCCGCAAATGGTCGCGCTGTACAACGGCATGGGCGGCGGCGCGGCGGCCTGCATCGGCGCGGTCGCGCTGCTGGAAGCGGCCGCCCATCCCGAATCGCACCTGGCGCCGGCGGCGATGGTGCTCGGGATCCTGGGCTCGCTGATCGGCTCGGTTTCGTTTTCCGGATCGATGATCGCGTTCGCCAAACTGCAGGGCTGGATGGACAAGATCTACTCCTTTCCCGGGCACCATTTCGTCAACGCGCTGCTGCTGGTCGCGGCGATCGTGCTCGGGGTCATGATCTTCCAGCAGCCGCGGCTGGAGCTGATCGTCGCGTTCTTCGCGATCGCGCTGGTGCTCGGGGTCATGATGACGCTCCCGATCGGCGGCGCCGACATGCCGGTGGTGATCTCGCTGTACAACGCGCTGACCGGGCTCGCGGTAGCGTTCGAGGGGTATCTGCTGGCGAGCCAGGGCGGGATCTCGGCCTCCGGCGGCATCGCGCTGATTATCGCCGGCACCGTGGTCGGCGCCGCCGGCACGCTCTTGACCCAGCTGATGGCCAAGGCGATGAACCGCTCGCTGGCCAACGTGCTGTTCGTGTCGATGGGCCCCAAGGGCGAGTCGGCAGCGATCGAGGGATCGCTGAAACCGATCGACGCGGCGGATGCCGCGGTGATGATGGCGTTCGCCGAGCGGGTCGTGGTGGTGCCCGGATACGGCCTGGCGGTGGCCCAGGCCCAGCACAAGATCTGGGAACTGTGCGAGAAGCTGATCGACCGCGGGGTCAAGGTGAAGTTCGCGATCCACCCGGTCGCCGGACGGATGCCCGGGCACATGAACGTGCTGCTGGCGGAAGCCGGCGTGCCCTACGATCTGATCGAGGACTTAGAAGACATCAACCCCGAGTTCGACCAGACCGACGTCGCGCTGGTGATCGGCGCCAACGACGTGGTCAACCCGGTCGCGCGCACGGACAAGTCCAGCCCGATCTACGGGATGCCGATCCTGGACGTGGACAAGGCCCGCAACGCGATCGTGATCAAGCGCGGCAAGGGCACCGGTTTTGCCGGGATCGAGAACGCGCTGTTCTTCGCCGACAACTGCCGGATGCTCTACGGCGACGGCCAGGAAATGGCCAACCAGCTCGTCAACGAGGTCAAGCAGCTCTAGCCCGGCGAGGCTAGCGGCCCGAAACCTCGAGGTAGCGGGTGAACGCGGCGATGATCTCGGCCCGCCGCACCGCCGGGACCGGATCGAACTGGGCCTTGCTCGCGGGTGCATCCACCGCCACCACCGCGCTGGCGAAGCCGCCGGGGTCGCCGACGACGTTGCCCTGCTCGTCGAGCACCAGCCGTACTCCCTGACCGCCCCGGTTGTTCAACAGATCGAAATCGAACGTGAGGGTTTGCGTCGCATCGATGGGGAAGAACACGACGTAGGTCGTAATGGTCTCGGTTTGAACCAGCGCGGCGAAGCCGGCCGTTCCGCTGTCATCGATCAGGTCGATGGTCGGTTGCGCGTCGATGGTGCTGCGATTCTCGGTCACGAACCAGGTAGCGCCGGTCTGATCCGCCGGGTCCGAGAGGCTCCCGAGCCAGGTGCGGATCTGGGCGCCGCCGAGCACCCCAAGGCGGTCGGTCTCGGCGTAGCTGAAGCGGACCAGTACGAAGTCGTCCAACTGCAGCGATGGCGAGCTCATATCGATCGCCAGGGCCGGCTGACCGCCGTTGCGTCCGAACTGGAGATCGAAATCGCCCACGTCCTCCGATGCGGTCCCATTGGCGGTGGTCTGAAAGACATCGCCGCTGAAGGTCAGCCCCGCGTTGCCGTCGTTGCGCTCGCTGATCAGGGTATAGAACGTCGGCTCCCCGGCTGAGTCGTAGCCGAACACCGCGCCGAACAGGATCCCCTTCTGCACGTCGAACGAGAATCCCCAGCCGTTGAGTTCGGGGTTCCAATAGATGCCCTGGATCTCGGCGTGAAACGCGTGGATCTGGCCCGGGGCAGGAGCAGCGTAAAAGGCTGCAAGCATCAGCCCGAAGACCGTCCCGAGCGCCTTCGACCCGCTCATGTTTGACCCGCGGCCGGCGCCGGTGCCGGCGGCGTCTCGGGGGGCGACTGCTTCGGGGGCTTGCGCATCGTCACGCAGGGTTCGGCCTTCATCTTCCAGGCCGCTTTCCAGGTCATCCCGGTCATGTAGTTGACCTCGTCGACGCGCAGCCGGCAGCCTTCCTGGATCGTCTCCACGTTCAGCAGCTTGCCGGAGTTCTTGATCTCGTTGTTGCTGGCCGCGTACAGCGCGATCATTGCCCCTTTGTAGACCGCCGACAGCGACACCGCGATCTTGACCCCGTCCAGCGAAACCGTCAGGGTCTTGAGCCAGCCGGATTCCTTCAGCTCGCGAACTACCCGCTTGAGTTCGGCCTGGCCTTTTTCGGTGGCGTAGTCCGACTCGGCGCCGAAGTTCTTGTTGCACAGCGCGATGAACAGGTCCGACTCGTCGTCGTCGCTCCACCGCAGCACCGGGCCTTTTTCGCGGATCTTCCTCAGGTCGTACAGGAACCCCTTGCGCTTTTCGCTGGAGAACGTCGCGATGTGGTTGGTGAAGTCGTAGTCGAACTCCGACGGCACCAGATAGAAACGCTGGTCGTGCTCGGCGAAGTTGGGCGCGTATTGCGGGTGCCGGCTCAGGATCTCATCGACTTGAGCCCCGCGCAGGTCGAAGAACGCGGTCTTGTCGGGCAGGTGCTCGAAGAACTCCGGAAAATGAGCGATGTCGATCCACAACACGCGCGCATCCGGATAGCAGCCGCCGAACAGCTCGAAGCTTGCGTCGGATGAATCGTGGACCAGCGGGATCAGGCCGTCGGGGTTGCCGTCGGTTTCGTGGATCAGGAAATGGAACGTGTAGTGTTCCTGGTCGTGGAACGCGTACATCAGGTCCCATTCGTCCCAGGCCCGCTGGTGGGGGGAGAACCGATGCCACCAGTCGCGGCATTCGTCTTCGCTGGTGGCGACCCGGATCATGTCTCGCGCAGATGCCCCCAGCTGTGGAGCCGGTCGGAGTCCTCGAACCAGCGGTCGCCGATGTCCACCCGATAATACATGTGCGGGATGATCAGGTTCTTGATCCTGGAATAAGCCTGCTTCTGCGCCTGGCGCATCGTCGGTCCGGTGCCGACCACGACCAGGATCACGCCCGAGGTGCCGGTGATGACCCACTCCTCGTTGACCAGCTTCACGTCCTCGAAATGGACCCCTTCCTTGCCCTTGCGGAAGTGGATGATCGTGTCCTTGGACTTGACCGCGAAGGTCTCGGGGTCGGTGAACGGAAACGGTGGCACCACGATGCGCACGCCGACCTGGAAGCCGCTCCTGGCCCGGAACGAGTTGCGCTGCCCCGAGGCCAGTCCGTGCAGGAACTCTCCGATCGGGGTGATCATCCCCTCCTGCTGGATGAAGATCGTGGGGTAGCCGAAGCGCGCGGTGAACTCGAGCGGGTAGATGGAGTTTCCGGAGACGATGCAGTTCAGGTCGATGTAGCCGACGTAGCCCTCCTCGGCCAGCTTCGGCTCGAGCTTCTTCAGCGTCTGGTTGAACATCCGGTTCGGGCCGGACCAGAACATCGCCGTGCCCATCTCACCGGTCGAGGGTCCGAGATCCCCGGGGAACAGCTTCTTGTGCTCGAAATTGACGTTGATCGGGGTCACGAACTGCTTGCCGTTGAAGAACGCCCCGACCGCGACCTCGACCCCGACCACGCGTTTCTGGAGCTGAAAGGCCGGGATCTTGTCGGCCCAGGCCTGGTGGTAGTCTTCCAGCACCTGGATCACGTCGGCGCCGTCTTCCTCCTCGCCGATGAACAAAAGCCCCTTCAAGTTCTGCGCTTCGCCGGAGGGTTTGAGCACGTAGCGCGCGGGGTTTTCGCGCACGAAGGTGACGGCGTCTTCGAACGAATCGAAATGGCGGTACGGGATGATCGAAATGCCGTGCTTTTTCAGCTCCTCCTGCCCGAACGAGCGGTCGTCCTCGAGCTGATCCGTGTAGCTGCTTCCGCCGACGACGAATTTCCCCTGCGCGCGCAGTTTCTGGGCCTCGGCGCCCATCCCGAGCACGTCGTCGAACACGATCACGTCGGCCCAGTCGACGTGCGCGCGCCAGTCCTCGACCATCGGCACGAAGCCGGAGCCGACCTCGCTGTCCTCCTCGCTCTTGATCGAGTAG
>JBFJNB010000071.1:0-8886 GCA_041633655.1 Lysobacterales bacterium
ATGCGCGGCCGAGACCGGCACCGTGTGCTCGAATCCGAGTTCGGAGAACTCGGCCGCCGCGGCGGCCTCATCCAGACCATCGATCTTGTTGACCACGACCAGGACCGCGCTGCCGGCGCGGCGCAGTTCGGCCGCGATCCGCCGGTCCTCCTCGGTGATGCCGGCGCGCGCGTCGGTCACCAGCGCGATCACGTCGGCCTCGGCGATCGCGGCGCGCGCCTGAGCCGCAGCCAGCGCCTCGAGCCCGTCGCCGGCCTCGGTCAGGCCGCCGGTATCGATCACCGCGATCTCGCGCGCTCCGGCTCGCGCCCGCCCGTAGCGGCGGTCCCGGGTCAGGCCCTCGAGATCGGCCACCAGCGCGTCACGGGTGCGGGTCAGCGCGTTGAACAGGGTTGACTTGCCGACGTTGGGGCGTCCGACCAGAGCCACCACGGGAAGCATGCGCGCGACGCTAGTCCCCGGCCCCGCTGACGATACGGTAGGCCGACAGCCGGCCGCTGCGACCGAGCACGATCAGGCGTTCACCGACCACCAGCAGCGCCCCACCGATCCCGTTCGAATCGGCCCGTACCCGCGCCTGGAAGCTGCCGTCGTCGTCGGACAGCCAGTGCAGATAACCGTCGAAGTCGGCCACCACGACCGAGTCGCCGTGACGCGCCGGGGCGCTGACCGAACGCCGCGCCAGCGATGACTGCTTCCACAGCGTGCCCCCGCTCAGCCGATCCAGCGCCCAGACCGCATCGTCGACGTCGGTCAGGTTGAGCTGGGCGCGCGAGGCCGTGACCCCGGAAAACGACGTCGCCTGGTGGACCCATAATATGTTTCCGGCGTCGGCGGTCAGCGCCGCGACCCGGCCGCGGTAGCTCACCGCATAAAGGTCGGAGGCGATAATCGCCATCTGACCGTCGATATCGACCATCCGCTCCAGCACGTTGCGCCCTTCCGGCGCCCCGATCACCCGATCCCAAACCGGCGAGCCGTCGCTGACCCTGAGCGCCCAGATCTGCCCGTTGTCGAAGCCGATATACGCGTACCCGGCGCGTCCCACCGGCGGAGAGTTGCCGCGCAGCGTCAAAAGCGGCACGCTGCGATCGAACACCCATTGGCGCCGGCCGTCCTCGGCCGACAGTCCGAACACCCGGCCGTCCTGTGCGCGCACTACCACCACGCCGCGGTGCACCAGTGGACGCGCCAGCACTTCCGAGGACACGCCGGCGCGCCAGCGCTCGGCCCCGGTTTCGGCATCCAGCGCGACAACGGCCCCGTCGAGGGCTCCGACCACGACCAGCCCTTCATCCACCCCGGGACCGGACGAGAGCGTCAGCTTGAGCCTGGTCGTCCAGACCGCCGCGCCGGTCTCGACCGCGACCGCCTTCACGGTGCCGCCGCTGGCGCTGGCGTAGATGCGCCCGCTCGCATAGGCGGGATCGAGCCGGGTGCCGGCCACCTTGACCCCGCCGCCAATGCCGACCGACCAGTCCTTGCGGATCTTCAGCCGCGGTTCGAAATCAACCAGTTCGGCCGGTTTGACGCCCTTGTCGTCCTTGCCGAACAGAAAGCAGCCCTGGGCGAGCAGCGCGCCCAGCAGCACCACCAGCGTCCCCCAGCGGCTCACGACCCGCCGTCCCCATCGGGAGCTTCGGGGCGTTGTCCGGCGACCGCCTCGGTGACCGCGGGGAGCGCGGCCTCCGACGCCGACTCATCGGCCGACCCGGCCTCCGACTCCTCGGCCGGCGGTGACTCCTCGGGCGCCGAAGCCGGGGTCGAGGCGGCGGCCACCGCGAGCGGCGGCGCCAGATCGTCCAGCTTCATCTGCAGCACGCTGCGATCGCCGCCCGACAGGTTGTCCAGCGCGTAGCGGTAGGCCTCGCGGGCGCCTTCCCGATCGCCCTTGGCCAGCAGCGCGTCGCCGCGGATTTCCGCCGCCAGGGCGGCGAATCCACCGTCGTCGAAGCGGTCGATCGTGGCCAGCGACCGATCGATCTGGCCGGCCTGGAGCTGGACCCGGGCCAGGCGCAGCCCGGCGACCTGGCGCATCGCCGGCGGCTCGGCGCTCTGGCTGGCGATCTCCAGCAGCCGCATTGCCTCGTCGAGATTGCGCTCCGAGATCGCCTTGGCGCTCAGCTCCAGCGCGGCCAGCCCGATGAACGCCGCGTTTTGGTGCTCCTTGCGAAACGATTCCAGCACCTCGGCGCTCGCCTCCCGGCCAGCCCCGAGATCGGCGACGAGCTGTTCGTAAGCGCGCGCGGCCTCGGCCCTCTTCCCGGCCGCATAGCCCTCCCAATAGCGCCATCCGAACAGCGCGCCCAAGCCGAGCGCGATGCCGGTGAAGATCGCCAGACCGTTTTCCTTGAGCCATTTCTTGACCGCTTCGGCCTGTTCGTAGTCGTCGTAATACTCGTTCCTCACCAGAGGAACCTCCTTCGATGTTGGGCGCCGGGGACGATCGCCGGCGATAATGAGCCGGCCATTCTAATCAATATCGCCAAGCTCGGGTATGGTTTCGGCGATGAACGCGGGCAGCGCGTCGAGCGCGATCTGCTGCTGCGCGCCTGCCTCGCGCAGCGGCTTCCATTGCGCGCTGGCGTTCTTGAGCTCCTCCTCGCCGATCACCATGGCCCAGGTCGCGCCGCTCTTGTCGGCACGTTTGAACTGCGCCTTGAAGCTGCCGCCGCCCAGGTTCAGCTCGAGGCGGAGCCGGGGCAGTTCGTCGCGCAGCCGCTCGGCGGCGGCGGTCGCCGCGGTCGCCGCCCCGTCCCCGACCGCGACCAGGTACACGTGGGGCGGCTCGGAAGCGGTTTCGCGGGCCTGGACCTGCAGCAGGTCGACCAGCCGGTCCACCCCGAGCGAGAATCCGACCGCCGGGGTCGGCGGACCGCCGTTGCGCTCGATCAGCCCGTCGTAACGCCCCCCGCCGCACACCGTGCCCTGGCTGCCGAGGTCGTCGGTGATCCACTCGAACACGACATGGGTGTAGTAGTCGAGGCCGCGTACCAGGCGCGGGTTAATCGCGTAGCCGACCCCGGCCGCATCCAGAAGCGCGCGCAGCTTTTCGAAATACGCCGCCGAGTCGTCGTCCAGATGATCCAGCAGCGACGGTGCGCCGGCGATCACCCCGGCCATGTCCGGGTTCTTCGAGTCGAGCACCCGCAGCGGATTGATCTCGAGCCGCCGCGTGCTGTCGGCGTCCAGCGCGCCGGCATGGCTGCGCAGGTAGGCAACCAGCGCCTCCCGGTAGCGGCCGCGCGATGCGGGCGAACCGAGGGTGTTCAGCTCCAGCCGGATTCCGTCCAGGCCCAGCCGGCGCCACAGACGCGCCAGCAGCAGTATCAGCTCCGCATCTACGTCCGGGCCCGGCAGCCCGATCGCCTCGGCCCCGATCTGGTAGAACTGCCGATTGCGTCCCCGCTGCACGTTCTCGTGCCGAAACATCGGCCCCGCGTACCACAGCTTCAGCGCGTGGCCTTTGAGCATGCCGTTCTGGATCACCGCACGCACGCAGCCGGCGGTACCCTCCGGCCGCAGCGAAAGGTTGGTTCCGTTACGGTCGTCGAACGAGTACATCTCCTTGGCGACCACGTCGGTGGCCTCGCCGATGGCGCCGGCAAAAAGTACCGTCTTCTCCAACAGCGGCAGGCGGATTTCGCGGTAGCCGTAGGCTTCCAGCAGCTCCTCTGCGGTCCGTTCCACGCGGCGCCACAGCGGGGTATCGGTGGGGAGGATGTCGTACATCCCCTTGACCCGTTGGATTTTGTCGCTCATAGGTCTATTCGGGAGAAACGAGGATTACCCCTGCCTGGCCGGCACGGCCAGTTCCCGGGGCCGGTCTCGGATCCGACCGCTACCGATCGGGCGCCGGAAGTTTGAGTGCCACCGCGTCGTCGCGGGTATGCGCGGTCAGGTCGAACGGGGCCCCGCCGAGCTCCGCACTGACCCCGTCGGCGTTGCCCAGGTGCAGGTCCAGACCGCCCGTGGTCGGCAGATTCCGTTCGCTACCGGCCGCCATCAGGCCGTAGGCCAGGCGTTCCCCGCGCGAGTCGCGAGCGTCGATCCAGACCTCCTTGGAAAACCGCAGCACCAGCTCCGGCGCAGCCGATCGGGCCGCGCGCTCGATTTCCGGCAGCGCCGCCATCGACGCCAGCAACGGCTGCCCGGCTGCGGGCGCCGCCGGGGTGGACGCGACCGGCGGCTCGCCCTGACCACGCCCCCCTGGCGCGCCGCCCTGAAACGCGTGCATCAGCCAGTATGCGACCGGAATGGCGACCAGCGCGGTGGCGGCCACATAGGCGAACAGCATATGGTAGCGGCGCAGCCTCGGTGCCCGCGGCCGGGCTTGCGTGTACGCTTTTTCGCGGGACAGACGCTCCCGCTCCAGCGCCTCGAAATACTCGACCGTCGGACCGGAATCAATCCGCAGCTCGCGCGCGTACGCGGCAATATAACCGCGCGCATACACCGGCGGACCGAGCTGATCCCAGCTCCCCGCCTCCATCGCCCGGACCCGGGTGGAGGTCTGGCGCAACGCCGCGGCCATTTCTTCCACACTCAAGCCGCGCTCCTCCCGCCGCTGGCAAAGTTCACGCCCGAATGTCTCCGGAATCGATTCAGGCTCGGTATGATTGTTTTCGTTATCCACAGCCATAGTCCTCATTCCCCTCGGCAAGCATTTTCGCGTGGCGCGATTCAGGGAACGCCGACGCCAGCCGATCGGCGCAAAGCCTGGCGGTCTCCGGGTCCTTCAGGCGGGTCTCGATCACCAGACACAGCCACAACGACTCCGGCGACTGCGGGGCCACCGCATGAAATCGGTCCAGGAACGCCCGCGCCCGGAAATTCTCGTTGCGGGTGCAGAGCGATCGGGACAGCCGAAACAGCGCGTCCGGATAGACCTCGTTGGCTTCCAGCGCGCGGCGGAAGTTGCGCTCGGCCTGCTCGGCGCGCCCGACCCTCTCCAGGCAGGCGCCGGCGTTGGTCAGCGCCACCTCCGGGGTGCGGTAAAACGGTTGCTCGATCGCGCGCGTGAAGTACTTCAGCGACTCCTCGACCCGGTCCACCGTGCACAGGAACTGACCGTAATTGTTCAGCAGGTTGCCGTCGTCGGGTCTCAGCCGCACCGCCTGGCGGTAGTGCACCTCTGCCTTGTCGAGCTGGCCCAATTGCTCGTAGACAATTCCGGCTACCGTGTGCGCCTCGGAAAACGTCGGGTCCTGCACCAGCGCGCGCTCGATCTTTTCCAGCGCCACCTCGGCGTTGCCGCGGTTGAGGTAGGCGACCGCCAACTGGGTGTTGGTGTTGGCCGCCTTGCGCTTGTGGGCGCGCTCGGCCTCGACAGTGCGTCCGGAGCCGGCACAGCCGGCGATCAGCACGACCACGCACAGCCCGGCCGTGGCGAGGTTGCGCACGCGCCTCATCGGGCCATCACCGGCTGCGGATCAACGCCGCGCGCCAGCAGCGCGCTGCGGTGCCGCTCCTGGCGCCGGGTCCGATCGCGCACCCGGCCTACGAGCTGCCCGCAGGCAGCGTCGATATCGTCGCCGCGGGTACGGCGCACGGTGGCGACCAGTCCGGCCTCGAGCACCTGGTCGCGAAAACGCTCGATCGCCGCCGTCGGGGAGCGACGGTAGGCGGTGCCGGGAAACGGGTTGAACGGGATCAGATTCAGCTTGGCCGGCAACGTGCGCAACAGCTTGATCAGCTCGCGCGCATGCTCCGGTGCATCGTTGATTCCGTCCATCAGCGTGTATTCGAACGTGATCCGACTGCGCGGCCTCCCCGCGACGTAGCGGCGGCACGCGGCCAGCAGCTCGACGATCGGGTACTTGCGGTTCAGCGGTACCAGGGTGTCGCGCAGCGTGTCGTTCGGCGCGTGCAGCGACACCGCCAGACTGACGTCAGCGCGTTCGCGCAAGCGATCGATTCCCGGCACGAGCCCGGCGGTACTGACGGTGACGCGGCGCGCGGCAAGCCCGAAGCCGAGGTCGTGGCACATCAGCTCGATCGCCCCGATCACCGGCTCGAAGTTCAGCAGCGGCTCACCCATCCCCATCAGCACGACGTTGGTGATGCGCCGGTTCTTGGGGGTGTGCTCCAGCGCCTGGGCCGCGCGCCACACCTGACCGACGATCTCGGCGATGCTGAGGTTGCGGCTGAAGCCTTGGGTGGCGGTGGAGCAGAACGTGCAGTTGAGCATGCAGCCCACCTGCGAGCTGATGCACAGGGTGCCGCGACGGGGCTCCGGAATGAACACCGTCTCAATCGCGTTGGTCCCGCCCAGGCCCAACAGCCACTTGCAGGTGCCATCGGCCGAGCGCTGTTCCCGCGCAATCCGCGGCGCGGCGATTACCGCACATTCGCCCAACCGCCGGCGCAGGGCCTGGGCGATGTCGGTCATCGCCTCGAAATCGTCCACCCCGTGGTGATAGATCCACTTCATGATCTGGCGCGCGCGGTAGGGCTTCTCCCCGAGATCGGTGAAAAACCGCTCCAGCCCCGCCGGGTTCAGCTCGAGCAGATTGGCTGGGGCGTGGCTCACTTATGCGCGATCCTCGCGGACGGCCAGGTCGGGAAAGAAAAAAGCGATCTCGGTGGCCGCGGTCTCGGGCCCGTCGGAGCCGTGCACCGCGTTGGCCTCGATCGATTCGGCAAAGTCGGCGCGGATCGTGCCCGGCGCGGCTTCGGCCGGGTTGGTAGCGCCCATCAGCTCGCGATTGCGCTGGATCGCCCCGTCACCTTCCAGCACCTGGATCATTACCGGAGCCGAACTCATGTACTCGACCAGGTCGTGATAGAACGGGCGGCCGCGGTGGACGGCGTAGAATCCGGCCGCCTGGTCACGGGTCAGATGCTTCATTTCCGCGGCAATGATCTTCAATCCGGCTCTCTCGAAGCGGCTATAAATCACACCAATAATGTTTTTTGCGACCGCGTCCGGCTTGATGATCGACAGGGTCCTTTCGATGGGCACTTCAGCCTCCTTCAGCAAAAATCGGCCAAATCCGCCCGGGTCGCAGAAAGGCCGAAAATGATAACACAAAACCCGCGGCAAAACGTGGGCTTACGAACACTCTTTGGCTCAAGTTCCAGTAACTGCGGTCAACGCTGGTGCTGGTGCTTCAGCAAGACCACCTTCGGGTCGTCGTCTCGCCGGTGATATTCCGGCACCAGCTCGCGCAGCAGCACCTCCAATCGGCCCTCGTCGAGCGCTTCGTTCGCATGGCGAAGCGCCGCCAGCCGCTGGCCGAGTTCGCGGTCGGCGCCGTAGCGATGCTGGGCCAGCAGGATCTGCTCGTGTTCGGTCCGCCCGTAGCGTTCCTGCTCGTGGAACAGTTCCTCGAACATCTTCTCTCCCGGGCGCAGGCCGGTGTGGACGATCCGGACGTCTTTGTCGGGGATTTTCCCGGCGAGGCGGATCATCTGCTCGGCGAGGTACTGGATTTTCACCGGCTCGCCCATGTCGAGCACGTAGATGCCGCCGGAGCGCCCGATCGCGGCGGCCTGCATGATCAACTGGCACGCCTCGGGAATGGTCATGAAGTAGCGGCGCACCTCGGGATGGGTCACGGTGACCGGCCCGCCGCGGCGGATCTGCTCCCGAAACAGCGGCACCACGCTGCCGGCAGAGTCGAGCACGTTGCCGAACCTCACCGTGATGAAGCGGGTGGCCGAATTTGCCGCCAGCGCCTGGCAGCAGATCTCGGCCGCGCGCTTGGTCGCTCCCATCACGCTGACCGGGTTGACCGCCTTGTCGGTCGAAATCAGCACGAACTGACCGACCCCGTGGCGGTCGGCCGCCCGCGCGACCTCCTCGGTTCCGATCACGTTGTTGCGCACCGCCTCGCGGATGTGCGTCTCCAGCATCGGCACGTGCTTGTACGCGGCCGCGTGGAAGATCACGTCCGGGCGAAAGCGCTCGACCGTGCGCTCGATCAGCGGCGCGTCGCAAACGTCGCCCAGCACCGGCTCCAGGATCAGATCCGGATGATCGCGCCTGAGCTCCAGCTCGATCTGGTACAGGTTCAGCTCGGAGCGCTCGACAATGCCGACCTTGGCCGGGCCCAGTTGCGCGATCTGGCGCAGGAGTTCGCCCCCGATCGAACCGCCGCCGCCGGTGACCAGCACCGCCTTGCCGGAAATGCCGGCCCGGATCGCGGGCCAGTCCAGCGCCGCCGGATCGCGTCCGAGCAGATCCTCGATCGCGACGTCCTTGATCTCGTGCACGGTCGATCGCCCGCTGATCAGGTCATGCAGCCTTGGCACGGTGGCGAACTTGACACCGGCCTCCTCGCAGACCGAGACGATCCGCTGCATCTGCGCGTTGCTTGCCGACGGGATCGCGATGATCGCCAGGTCGACCGCGCGGGCGGCTGCCACCTCGCCCAGGCGCTCGATCGCGCCCAACACCGGCAGCCCGCGCAGTTGCCCCCCCCACAGCCGGCGCGAGTCATCGAGGAAGCCGATCGGCTGATACGGACCCTCGCGCAGCAGGTCGCGCGCGAGCAGCTCACCACCGGTGCCGGCGCCGAGTATCAGCACCCGCTGGCGCTCGCCGCCGGGGCCCAGGCTGAGCCGCCGGTCCTTCCACATCCGGTACGCCAGCCGCGGAGCCCCGAGCAGACAGATCAGCGCCACCGGGTACATCAGGAACACCGAGCGCGGCACGTTCTCGAGGCGGTAGAGCA
The DNA here is from genome assembly GCA_041633655.1 of Lysobacterales bacterium. Taxonomy (GTDB): domain Bacteria; phylum Pseudomonadota; class Gammaproteobacteria; order Xanthomonadales; family SZUA-38; genus JBFGYD01. The sequence goes on from JBFJNB010000071.1 coordinate 8,679, forward strand.
AAAACAGCGCCAGCAAGATCAGCAGGGTACCGTAGATCCCGGCACGGATGATGTTCCACAGATCCGGGAGGCTGGCGAATCGCCAGATGCCCCGATACAGCCCGGTGAGGTAAAGAATGGTGCCCTGGGCCAGGAGCACGATCGGCATCTCCTGCGGCCACAGCGGCAGCGGCGGGGGCTGGATCAGGATCTGGTAGCGCAGCCAGTG
>JBFJNB010000072.1:0-8864 GCA_041633655.1 Lysobacterales bacterium
GAGTGAGCCGCTATATCTTCCGGCCGTTGCTGCTGCAGATACTCCTTACGGGGGTCGTGTAAATCGCTCAGGGCCGTGTTCACGTTTGGCTGCATCGTGGTCATCGCGATGGCTTCCGTGGCAATTCTCGCGGTATTTCGTTGATCCGGGGCGCAACCGCTGAGGGATTTTCGAAATGAGAATCACCCCCACTCTCGCCTAGCCGACATATGCAGTTCACCATCGGGGGCAGGTATCGGCTCGACGAGGGCTCCGTTGTGGTGGTACCTGGTCGAATTTCATTATGAGCAGAGCAGCTAACATCCCGACCGACTGGGAGGCGGTCTCGGCCGAAACCGGGGTCGAGGTGCGCTCCGCGACGCTGCTCGGGGAGGGCTGGTCCGGCCGGGTGTATCGGGTCAACCAGGAACTCACGTTCAAGTTCCCGAAGCGCGCGCTGGAATGGGACGAAATCGACCGCGAGATCGGGTTTCTGACTCATGCCGCGGCGTCGCTGCCGCTGCCCGTGCCCGAGCACCTGCACCAGTTCCGAACTTCGGAGGCAGCCCCGCACGGTTATGCCGTCTACCGACACATCGTCGGGCGGGGCGCCGAGGCGGCGGTTTCGGTCGGATTCGACCGGCGGCTTCTGGCGGCGGTGCTGGGTCGATTTCTGCGGGCGCTTCATGCGCTGGAGATCACACCGGAACTCGCCGGGATCCTGCCGCGAGAGGACGAGCGCGAAGCCGCCGCGGAATACCGGGAACTGGCCGGGCAGCGCGTCGTGCCGGGCCTGGCCGCCTCGGAAGCGGCCCGGTTGCGGCGGGAATTCGACGACTATCTCGAGGACCGGGCCAATTTCCCGGCCGACCCGAGGATCATCCACGCCGACCTGAAAGCCGGGCACGTGCTGTGCGACGGCGCATCGCTCACCGGCGTTCTCGACTGGGGCGACGCCTGCCTGGGAGATCCCGACTACGATTTCAGCTACCTATACGGTGACTTCGGCGAAGCCTTCGTGCGCGAACTCGCCAGCCACTACGGCCACCCCGATCCCGATCGATTGATCCGCAAGGCCCGTTACTACTGGATCGTAGACCAGATCGACACGATCACCTGCTCGAACGGCCGCGCCCCCAGCACCGACGTAGACGCCGCCCACCAGCGCATGCACGAGCTGCTAACAGGCTAGTCAACCATCTCAATTTCGGCGCAGCCGAAAATGAGCCCCCCGGCTGCTATGGGTAGTGCTCGAGCTTGGCTTGCATCACGTTGTACTGCCCCGACCGGAACATCCCGTACCAGTTGGCCAGGAAGAACTCCCACTTGCGGATGAACATGTCGTCGTAGCCGAGCGCGCGGACATCGTCCAAGTTGTTGTGGAAGTTGGTCCAGCAGTGGCTCATCGTGCGGGCGTAGTCCTGCCCGAAAGCCAGGTGCTCGTCGCACTTGAGCCCGGCTTCCTCGGCGGCCTCGATGAAGGTGCCGATCGACGGGAACTCGCCGCCCGGGAAGATGTACTTCGAGATGAAGTTCAGCTTCTTGCCGTTGCGCGGATCGAACTTGTTGCAGAGCATGGTCTGGACCATCGCCACCGCGCCGGGCTTCAGGTACTGCTTGACCTTGCGGAAGTGCTCGACCCAGAACTGCGAGCCAACGTGCTCGAAGAACCCGGTCGAGACCACCGCGTCGTACTGGCCCGGCATGTTGCGGTAGTCATCCAGCAGCAGTTCTACCCGCCCGGCTTCGATCGCGTCGGCGTTGAGCTTTTTGGCGTATTCGTACTGCTCTTTGGAGATCGTGCAGCCGGTGACCTTGTAGCCACGTTCGGCGGCCAGCTGCAGGAAATAGCCCCAGCCACAGCCCATCTCCAGGATGTGCTTGGGCGGGGGGCCGATCCGCTCCAGGATCCGGTTGTACTTGTTGACCTGGGCGTCGTCGTAGGACAGGTCCTTGCCGTCCCACCAGCCGCTGGAATAGGTCATGCGTTTGTCCAGGTAGCTCGCGTACAGCTCCGGCGGGTGGTCGTAGCTGGCCGAGATGTTCTTGCGGCTGCCCTGAAGCGTGTTCTTGCTCGCCAGCCGGGCAAACCGCGAGATGGTCCAGTTGACCAGGTTGAACTTGGCCAGGTCCTGGTACCGGTCCTTGTTGCGGTGGCAGAAGGTCATGAAGTCCTTCAGATCGGGGCTTTCCCACTGGTCCTGCATGTAGCTTTCGCCCAGCCCGATGTCGCCGCGGGTCAGGATCGCCTTCAGCGCGGCCCAGTCCTTGACCACCCAGGTGGCGGCCTCGCCGTCGCCGTCGCCGGTGAAGGTCATCGTGTCGCCCTCCGGCGTGACCAGTTTCAACTGGCCGAACTTGGTCTTCGAAAGAACTCTTTCGAGCAGCTTCTTCTTGTCCACGTAATCCCCTTCAACTAGGGCACTGTATGCCAGTGGCCGTGTTCTTCCGACCACACCCGGTTGGCGCCCTCAGGCTGGTAGTCGCGGATCGTGATCGCGATCGCGACCACCGCGCCGATCAGAAGCAGCACGGCACCGGACAGGATCAGCTTCTGCCGTCCGGAGAACCCCGCGCGCTTGGTCAGGCAACAGTGCTTGTATTTCTTGCCACTGCCGCAGGGGCAGGGCGCATTGCGGCCAACCTTCATTGCCACCTCGCTGGGGCCCGCAGGACGGGCCCGATCGCGGTGTATGATAGACGATCTTTGGGCGATTGGGGGCGGGCGATCAGCACCGAAATCGACCTCGCAACGGCGGATCCCGGCCGGGTGGCGGAGTTCCTGGACGACTAAACCGGCTTCACTTTCGGATTTTCGCTCGCATCGCGCGGCGCCAGGCTGGAAGAGCGCATCCGCCGCCACGAGCAGCGGGGCCTGAGCCTCGCCGACAAGGCGGAGGCCTTTCGCCGCGTTTCGCCGCGTCGCGACCCGACCGGACCCCGCGACGAGCTGCGCCTGACGCGCCTTCTGCTGTCGGTCGGGCCCGCGGACCTGCCGCGGTTCAAGTTCGCGCTGGACCACGATGGCGACTACAAGGACCTGGAGGAATACCTGTTCCACGACGTCGACTCCGACGAACTGCGCGCCGCCGCGCTGAACCACCTGCGCGCCGCCGCCGCGGCGCCGATCGGGCTCAAGATCCTGACCGACGTCGACGACACGCTGTATGCGAACCTGGTCGACCGGCGCTACCCGAAGGGCACGCTGTATCCCGGCGTGCTGGCGCTGTACGAGGCGCTCAAGCTGGAACCGTTCGCGCTGCGCCCGGGCCCCGACGGCCGCCCCGGCGTCCCGATCACGACGCTGTCGGCGCGCCCCAATCCGGTCGCCGGCAAGCTGGAGGAGGGAAGCCTCGAAGGGCTGATCGAGCGCACCGGAGGGCGGGTGCGCCCGAGCGCGCTGTCCGGGCGCGTCGTCAGCTCCGCGATCGGCACGCTGGAGACGCTGGCCCGCGAAAAGCGCGCCGAGGTCGATGCGGATTTCGCCGGATGGCTGACCCGAATCGTACCCGGTGCCGACCGCGGCGAGCTGCCGCCCCATCCGGACGGGCTGGAGCGGCAGATCGGGGAAGTCAAGTTCGACAACTTCCGCCGCTATGCCCGGGTCTACCCGGAATACCGGTTTGTGTTCTTCGGCGACTCCGGCCAGGCCGACGCGGTCACCGCCCAGCGGATGGCGCTGGATGCCGGGGACGAGTTCGACCGCCGGGTCTTGGCCACGTTCATCCACGACCTGCGCGAGGCCGAGGACGACCCGGGCGCGGCCAGCCCGAGCTTTCGAGAGATCGTGCTTCATGGCGATGCCGCCGCGCGCAGGGCGCCGATCATCCGGTTCCGCAATCACATCGACGCCGCGCTCAAGGCCCACCGCCACTCGCCCGAGCTGCTTCCGGCCGCGGCGCTGGCGCGGGTGACCCGGATCGCGCTCGCGGAGCTGGCACAGATCGATTTCGAAGCCATCGAGGCATCCGGCGAGCGGCTCGGGGCCCAGCATGCCGGCGACGCGCGCGCGGCGCTGGTGGCGCTGGGCGCGGCACCGGGGCTGGACGAGGAGGTGCGTGCGATCGAGCGCGCCCTGACCGGCTGAGCCCAGCGCGGGGGAGCAAAGGGGTCTAGAGCAGATCCTTGAGCCGGTAGTACAGCATCCCCAGCGCGAGCATCTGGTTGCCGAACCACTGCCCCAGCGGCACCCGCAGGTGGCGGATGCCGGCGAACACGTCGAACCGCTCCAGGGTGCCGGCGATCGCGTCGGCGAGGATCTCGCCGGCCAGGTGGGTCACGTTCAGCCCGTGGCCGCTGTACCCCTGGGCGTAATAGACGTTGCCGCCGATGCGCCCGATCAGCGGGATCCGGTTGATCACGATGCCGATCTTACCGCCCCACTCGTAGTCGATCCGAGTGCCCGCCAGCCGCGGATAGATCTTGACCATCCGCGGCGCCATCGTGCGCTGAATGCTGCGCGGCTCGCGCCCCGAGTAATTGCAGCGGCCGCCGAACAGGAGCCGCCGGTCGGCCGACAGCCGGAAGTAATCCAGGATGTTGTTGGGGTCGCACACCGCCAGGTCCTGCGGGTTGATCTCGGCGACCACCTCGGCCGGCAGCGGTTCGGTGGCGATGATGAAGCTGCCGGCGGGAAACACCAGACCCGACAGATGGCGCCGCTCCAGCGCGTGGTAGGCGTTGCCGGCGAGGACCACCGCGTCGGCGGTCACCTCGCCGCTCCCGGTACTGATCCGCGCCGGCTCACCGTGGACGATTCTGGTGACCGCCGATCGCTCGAAGATCCGCACACCGAGCCCGGCCGCCGCGCGCGCCTCGCCCAGGCACAGGTTCAGCGGATGCAGGTGGCCGTTGCGCATGTTGACCAGGCCGCCAATGTAGGCGCGGGTGCCGATCAGCGCCTCGAGTTCGGTGGCGTCGACGAGCCGGTGAGGATACGGGAACGCGCGTGCCTGGAGCTCCTCGAACGCCTGCACCAGCGCGCGCCAGTGCCGCGGCTTGATCGCGGTGTCGACGTAGCCGGCCTTGAGGTCGCACGCGATCCGGTACTGCTCCACCCGCCGGTGGATGATCTCGTGGCCGCGCCAGGCCATCTCCCACAGCAGATCGCCGATCTCGCCCGGTCGAGAATGCGCGATCTTGCGCTGGCCGCTGATCCCGCCGATCAACTGGCCGCCATTGCGCCCGGAGGCGCCCCAGCCGACCCGGTTGGCCTCGATCACGGCCACCGAGTAGCCGCGCTCGGCCAGGGTCAGCGCCGTCGAGATGCCGGTGAAACCGGCCCCGATCACCGCAACGTCGGCGCGTTCGGAGCCCTCCAGGGCGGAGTAGGTGGTGCGGTCGTTGGCGGTCGCCGCGTAGTAGGAGGCGCAGTGTTCCGCCGGGGCTGCGGTCACGGATGGGCGTCTGCTTCGCTGTTGGCGGGCCAGAACACCACCCAGGCCGAGAACTCGGGGCTGAAATCCACGAATCGATGACGCACGCCGGCGGCCACGAACAGCGCGTCGCCCGGCTCGAACGGGGTTCGCTGATCGCCGTGCTCGAACCAGCCGGTGCCCTCGACGACGAAATAGAATTCGTCCCGGTCGTGCGGCTGTTGCGGGTCCTCGCCGCGCGGGCGGTAAAGCCCCAGCGTGGTCCCGCCGCGGGCGAACGGTTCCAGGTAGCGTTGATCCGCGAGGGCGTCGACCCGATCGGCCACCTCGGCGTGCCTCCAGTGACGAGATTCGCTCACGCGGAGCCTATTGTTGGTTGCTGATCCTGATCCGGTGCGCCAGCGCGGTCGCTACCGTGCGGTAGAACCGAGCGGCGAAGCTGTCGTCGGCCTCGAGCAGCCCGCGCAGAGTCTCGTGCGGGACTTCCAGCAACTGGCACGGCCGAGCCGCCGACGCGGTGGCGCTGGTTTGCAGTTCGTCCAGAAACGAAATCTCGCCGAAGAAGTCTCCCTCGCCGAGATAGGCCAGCACGTCGGTGCCGTAGACCCGGCTGAAGTCGATCTGCACCAGGCCGCGCTTGATCAGGCAGAACTTGTTCGATTTCTCCTCCTGGTGGAGGATGACCTGGCGGGCATCGTAGTTGGCGCTCGTGCCGTTAGACTCGAGCAACTCGACATCGGCAGCGTTCAGGAACCCTATCGATCCGGTCATCGGCGACCCCTCCAGCAGACTCGGTGGATGCAGTTTACCGCATGGTCAGTGGCTTATGACAGGAAACCGAACTGGCCCGCATTTCTCACCACCCTCCTGCTGCGACGGTCCAATGAGATATGCGGGCTAGCGGCGACGCTCGATCGTGAACCGCGCCAGGTGGGTCAGCAGCACCACCGGGCCCTCGAACTCGGCCAGCGCGGCCAGCGCGCTGCGATGCAGTTCGCCGGCGAGTTGGCGCGAGCGCGCCAGGCCCAGGCAGGCCGGGAAGGTCGCCTTGTCGCGGGCCACGTCGGATCCCTGCGGCTTGCCGATGACCCGGGTGTCGCCCTCGACGTCGAGGACGTCGTCGTGGATTTGAAATGCCAAGCCCACCGCCTCGCCGTAGCGACTCAACGCATCGATCTGCCGCTGATCGGCGCCAGCGAACAGCGCCGGCAGGACCACCGCACAGCGAATCAGCGCACCGGTCTTGAGCCGGTGCATGCGCTCCAGTTCGGTCTGGTCGAGGCGTTCCCCGGCGGCGCCCAGGTCCAGCGCCTGGCCGCCGGCCATCCCCTGCGAGCCGCAAGCCCGGGCCAGAGCCCGGACCATCGCGGCGCTGGCGCCAGGGCCGCCCGGGGGTTCGACGCTGACCAGCACGTCAAAGGCCAGTGCCTGCAGTGCGTCGCCGGCCAGAATTGCGGTCGCCACGTCGAACGCGCGGTGGCAGGTGGGCCGGCCGCGGCGCAGATCGTCGTCGTCCATCGCCGGCAAGTCGTCGTGGATCAGCGAGTAGGCGTGAATCAGTTCCAACGCGCAGGCCAGGTGGACCACGTCGCGGTCGGCCAGGCCCAGGGCCTCACCGGCGCCCAGCGCAAACAGCGGGCGCATCCGCTTGCCGCCGCCGAGCACCGAGTAGCGCATCGCCTGGTGCAGCCGGTGCGGAAACTCCGCCTCGCTCGGCAGCACCCGGTCCAGCGCGCGGTCGACCAGCGCCACCAAGCCCTCTATGCGGGATTCAGTCGGAATCGGGGGCGTCGGGCTCGCCTGCATCCTGATCCTGCTCCAACAGCGCCTCGACCTTGAGCTGCGCCCCGGCGAGGGCCTCCTGGCACACGCGGGTCAGCTTGACCCCGCGCTCGAACAGCGACAGCGATTGCTCCAGGGTCAGTTCCCCGCGCTCCAGCGTCTCGACCAGCGTCTCCAGCTCGCCCAGGGCGTGCTCGAAATCGGGAGCCTTGTCGGGTTTGTCAGTCATGCCGTCAGGGTCGGGGCAACGGGGGACGGGGTAAGCTAACCCACGGGCGCCGGCGGATCAAGCAACGGCCGGCCGTGCCAGTGACACCGGGCGCCGAGGCGTTGCTGGAGGTCGTCGAACTGGTCGGTCCAGTACAAATCGCCGAGCGCGAGCAGCCGCCCGCCCGCGTGGATCAGCGGGCAGCGCGCGCGCTCCCACGGCGGCAGGCCGGCTTCCTGGAACAACAGCTTGAACGGGCGATGGTGGCGCTGCCCGCGGGGCTTCAGGCGCTTTTCGGCGGTCGTGAACCGGACCTCCAGCGGCGGCGCCTCGGTGGCCACGGCGGCGCCGGCATCGTCGCGCCATTCCAGCGCTCCGACGGCGGCCGGCAGCTCGACCCGCGGCCCGCGCCAGTGGAGGCACAATTCCGGATCGATCGGCGGGAGGGGCCGCCACAGGTACAGCAGGCGCCGGTAGCGGCGCAGCTCGAAACTCCCGCAATCGACCCGCGGGCCAGCGTCGGCGCGCGCCGCGCCGAGCTGGCGCAGCCCTTCGGCCAGCCGCGCGCGCGACGGCAGAGGAAGCTCGAACTCGTTGAGCCAGGCCCGCAGCAGTGCACTCCGGCGCGCCGGACCGTGCCGTAGCAGTCCCTCCAGCGACAGGACCTCCGGATCGGGCGTGCGCAGCTTCTCAAGGTCCCGCGCCAGGGACTCGTCCAGCAGCTCAGCGGCCTCGCGAGCCAGCACCGCGGCCCGGGCCAGGGTCGCGCCGGCACCGGGCCAGCGGCTGCCGAGCAACGGCAGTACCCGATGGCGGATGAAATTGCGGTTCAGTGCGGTGTCCCGGTTGGTCGGGTCCTCGACCCAGTCGAACCCGGCCGCGCGCACGATCGGAAGAAGCTCGGCGCGGGGGACGGTTGTCAGTGGCCGGAGCAGGTGACCCGGTCCGAGCGCGCGCCGGGCTGGCAGCGCCGCCAGACCGTGCACGCCGGCGCCGCGCAGCAGGTTCAGCAGCAGCGTTTCGGCCAGGTCGTCGCGGTGGTGTCCGGTCAGCAGCACGTCGCCGGCGCTCATCCGGCGCTCGAAACAGGCGTAGCGGAGTTCGCGCAACGCGGCTTCACTGCGTTCCGTGGTCTCGAGCCGGTCGACCTCGAGCGCCACGTCGAGGCGGCCACAGACGCGACGGCAGTGCCGCTCCCAGGCGTCGGCCTCCGGGTGCACGCCGTGGTTGACATGGAGCGCGAGCAACGGGACTCGGGACGCGGCGGCGTGGCGCTCGGCCAGCACCAGCAGCGCGCTGGAATCCAGCCCGCCGCTGAACGCGATCAGCAGCCGCGCCGGCTCCAGCGCGCGCAGCGCCCGCTCAAACTCGACTTCAATGTCCATGCTTATAGACGCTGCTCGCTGAGTGCCTCGCACCCGGCCGCGGCTGGCGGGAACCTGGGTGGCGGAAGATCGTGAAAGCGAAAATCCCATGTCGCCATCGATCTCGCCGATCGTCCGAGGAGAATAGCCCAGCTA
>JBFJNB010000073.1:0-8811 GCA_041633655.1 Lysobacterales bacterium
GACCGTCGGATGCGCGCCCGTGGGCTCGAGCCGGACCCCGCCGCGGTGCGCGCGCTGGCAGGGCGCATCGAGGGCAACCTGCTGGCCGCAGCCCAGGAAATCGAGTTGATCGCGTTGCTGTGCGGTCCCGGGCCGGTCGGCGCTTCCGAGGTCGAGGAACTGGTCGCCGACAGCGCGCGTTTCGACGTGTTCCGGCTGGTCGACGCGGCGCTCGGAGGCGACGCGGCCCGCGCCCTCCGGATCGCGCGCTCGCTGCGCGCCGAGGGCGCGCCGGAGCCGATCGTCGCGTGGGCCCTGACCCGGGACGTGCGCCTGCTGTACCAGCTGCGCGAGGCGCTGGCCACCGGCGCCAATCAGCAGGCGCTACTGCGCAAACACCGGGTCTGGGACAGCCGCAAGCCGCTGCTGGATCGAGCGATGCGGCGCCTGCCGCTTCCGGCGTGGCGCCGCGCGCTGGCGGCCTGCGCGCGCCTGGACCGGACCATCAAGGGACTCGGGCGGGGCGATCCATGGGCCGAGATCGAGGGCATCGTGGTGCTGCTGGCCACCGCCGAGATGCGCCTGACCCGGGCCGGGTAGCCGCGAGGCCGGACCGTGACCCTGCGCGGCGTCTTCGGCGGGACCTTCGATCCGATTCACCTGGGACACCTGCGCTGCGCCTGGGAGGTGGCGGTTGCACTGGATGCGCCGGTGCACATGATCCCGGCCCGAGAGCCGCCGCATCGGCGCCCCCCGGTAGCCTCCCCTGAACAGCGCTGGGAGATGCTGACGCTGGCGCTGGCCGGTCAGCAGCGGCTGCTCGCCGACGCTCGCGAGCTCGAACGTCCAGGGCCCTCCTACACGATCGACACGCTGGCTTCGCTGGCGGCCGAACACCCCGATGCCACGCTGTGCCTGGTCGTCGGTGCCGATGCCGCCAGCGGGCTCGAGCGCTGGCACCGCTGGCGCGAGGTGCTCGAGAAAGCCCACCTGGTGGTGCTGACCCGCCCGGGCGCGCCGGGAAGGTTTACCGGGGCGCTGGCGCGGGTGCTGGCCGGGCGCGAGGTGGAAACGGCCGCGGCGCTCGCCGGAAACCGGCCGCCCGGGCTGCTCGAATTCCCGGTAACCCCGTTGGACATCTCCGCCAGCGCGATCCGCCGCGCCTGGCGCGTCGGCGCGGAGCCGCGCTACCTGACGCCGCCCGCGGTCCACGAGTACATCGCAAAGCGTCGGATTTACACCCAATAAGGGTTACAATGGCCCCAACACCGCAGCCGGAGAGGTAGCAGTCACATTGAAAAAAGGACCCCCCCGGGCCGAGGCCCGTTCTCCCGACCCCCGCTCGCCCGAGCAGATCGCCGCCCTAGTACAAACCGCGCTGGACGATGCCAAGGCCAACGACGTGCAGACCATCGACGTGCGCGGTAAAACCACGATCACCGACTTCATGATCATCGCCTCCGGCAACTCCACCCGCCATGTCAAGACGCTGGCCGACAGCGTGGTCATGAAGAGCAAGAAGGCCGGGTTGGAGATCCTCGGCGTGGAAGGCGGCTCCGACGCCGAATGGGTGCTGGTCGATCTGGCCGACGTGCTGGTGCACCTGATGCTGCCGCGCACGCGCAGCTTCTACAATCTGGAGGGCCTGTGGACCATTGAAGGCCAGGCCGCCTGAGCCGGCCCGGGTCCGCCGGCGTTCGCTCGGGGGGGGCGCGCGGTGAAACTCCTGCTGCTGGCGGTCGGTCACCGGACGCCCTCGTGGGTCGGCGAGGGGGTCGCGGTTTACCGGCGCCGCCTGCCCCCCCACCTGAAACCGCGGCTGATCGAGATCGCCCCCGGCCACCGAGGCCGGGGCGCGGATCTGGACCGGGCGCGCTCGCGCGAGGCCGACGGCCTGCGCAAGGCCGCCGCCGGCGCCCACGTGGTGGCGCTGGATCAAACGGGTCGCGCCTGGTCGACCGCCGAGCTCGCCGCAAGACTCGAATCGTGGCAGCGGAGCGGTCGGGCAGTGGCGCTGATGATCGGCGGGCCGGACGGGCTCGACCCGGAATGCCTCGCCGGCGCCGACGAGGTCTGGTCGCTGGGACCGCTGACGCTGCCGCACGCGCTGGTGCGGATCGTCGTGGTCGAGCAGCTTTACCGGGCCTGGACCATCCTGACCGGCCACCCCTACCACCGCGAGTGAGCGCGCCGCGGGGCGCCTCGAACAATCACGATATCGCATTGAAAAATATGCTATTTTGCGGGACATGATCGCGCTTTGTGTAAGGGGGTAGTGGATGCCGCTTAGCCTGTATTTGGCCTCCCAGTCGCCCCGACGGCACCAGCTCCTGGCCCAGATCGGGGTCCGGTTCGAGGTTCTGGCGCCGGACATCGACGAGATCCAGCGCCCGGGCGAGCCGGTCGCTGAGTTCGTCAGCCGGATGGCGCGGGAAAAGGCCCATGCGGTCGTAGCTCGCACCGCGCCGAACCCGCGGCCGGTCCTGGCCGCCGACACCGTAGTCGTGCTCGACGGCGCGGTGCTTGGCAAGCCCCGCGACCGTGATGACGGCCACGCGATGCTCCGCCGGCTGTCCGGACGCACCCACGAGGTGGTCAGCGGGCTGGCGGTCATCGCGGGGCAGCGGACGGTCGAACGGCGGCAGGTCAGCCGGGTTCGCTTCGCCGAGCTGAGCGCGGCGGCGATCGCGGCCTATTGGCGCACCGGAGAACCCCGGGACAAGGCCGGGGCGTACGCGATCCAGGGCTACGGTGCGGCGTTCGTGGCGCACCTGGACGGCAGCCACTCGGGGGTCATGGGGCTGCCGCTTTATGAAACCGTCGCCGCGCTGACCGAGGCCGGGGTGTTCGGCGACGACGAGGATTTCCTGCGGAGCGCCGGTGAGCGTTGAGATCCTGATCAATTCGATTCCGAGTGAAACCCGGGTCGCGTTGGTCGAAAACGGGCTGATCCAGGAACTGATGATCGAGCGCCGGAGCCGCCGCGCCTACCTCGGCAACATCTATCAGGGGCACGTGTCCCGGGTGCTGCCGGGGATGCAGGCGGCGTTCGTCGACGTCGGCCTGGATCGGGCCGCGTTCCTGCACGCCTCCGACATCAAGGCGCCCGAGGGCACTGCCGGGGTGGAGCACGAGACGCCACCGATCTCCGACCTGCTGGAGGAGGGGCAGACCGTGCTGGTGCAGGTGATCAAGGACCCGATCGGGAGCAAGGGCGCGCGCCTGACCACCAACGTCAGTATTCCGTCGCGGTTTCTGGTGCTGATTCCGTATACCTCCCAGATCGGCGTTTCGGTGCGAATCGAGGACGAGACCGAACGCCAGCGCCTGCGCGAACTGGTCGACGGGGTGCGCCAGGATCGGGCCGGCTACATCGTGCGCACCAACGCCGAGGGGATGGACCATTTCGCGATCCGGGCCGATCTGGCCTATCTCGGCAAGGTCTGGGAGGTCGTAAACCAGCGGATGCTGCACGCACCCCCGGGAACCTGCGTCTACGAGGACCTGTCGCTGCCGGTGCGCGCGATGCGCGATCTGATGTCAAGCGAGGTCGAGCGGGTGCGCATCGACTCGCGCGAGACGTTCGAGAAGACCCTGGCGTTCGCGCGCCAGTTCCTGCCCGAGCGCGCCGGCCGGATCGAGCTGTATTCGGAGGAGCGGCCGATTTTCGACCTCTACGGGGTCGAAGAAGACATCAACAAGGCGCTCAGGCGGGAGGTGACGCTGAAATCGGGCGGCCACCTGGTCATCGACCAGACCGAGGCAATGACCACGGTCGACGTCAACACCGGCGGTTTCGTCGGGCACCGCAACCTCGAGGAGACCATCTTCAAGACCAACCTGGAAGCGGCCCAGGCGCTCGGCCGGCAGCTCCGGCTGCGCAACATCGGCGGTATCATCATCGTCGACTTCATCGACATGGCCGAGGAAGACCACAAGGCGCAGGTGCTCAAGACCCTGATCAAGACCCTTGCCAAAGACCACGCCAAGACCTATGTTTCCGAGATTTCGTCGCTCGGCCTGGTGGAAATGACCCGCAAGCGGACGTCCGAGAGCCTGGAGCGAATCCTGTGCGAACCCTGCAGCAGTTGCGGCGGTCGCGGCTACACCCGCACGACCGAGACCGTGTCCTACGAAGTGTTTCGCGAGATCACCCGCGCGGTGCGCCAGTTCGAGGCCGAGCGGTTGATGGTGCTGGCTTCGCCGCAGGTGGTGGACAAGATTCTGGAGGAGGAATCGGCGACCGTGGCCGAACTCGAAGACGCAATCGGCAAGACCATCGAGTTTCAGGCCGAGGAGCAATATGGGCAGGAACAGTACGACGTCGTGCTGTTCTAAACTCATGTCGGCGCCGCAATCGGCGCGGCGAACATCCATCCAAGAACCCGGAAAAGGGCGACACATGACACCGGACAGGTCGAATTGAATCCCACGCAAACAGTAAACGACGACCGACCGGGCGGGCCCGCGGCCACGGCCCCGGTGGCTGATGCCTAGCCAGCCCAGATATCAGCGGGTATTCCGCCAGCTGCGAGCGTTCGCGTGGACCGCTTTCGCGATGTCGACGATCACGCTGGCGATCCTGATCGGCGTGACCAGCCTGCTGCTGCCGTATGCCGACCGGATTCGCCCGCAGGTCGAACAGTGGCTGGAGCGGCGCATCGGAGAGCCGGTGGCGATCGGCGCCCTGACCGGCATCTGGCGCGGTCCCGGCCCGGTGCTCAGGCTCAGTGACCTCCGGATCGAAGGCGGCACCGACCTCCGGGTGGAGTCCGCCGAAATCAGCTTCGACCTCCTGAGCTGGCTCAAACCCGGCAGCGGTCCGACCCATTTCCGCCTGGTCACCGACGAGGTCGAGATCGAACGCGTGGACAAAGGTCGCTGGACCGTGGCCGGGCTCAGCGCAGGTCGCCCGGCGGGCGCGCCCGAGGAGCGTAACCTGGCCTGGCTGGGCTTGCTGAGCGACGTGGGTTTGCGCGCCGAAGCGGTCGTGGTCCGGGACCGGATCAGCGGGCGCTGGCAGCGTTATCCGGGGCTCGATCTGCGCCTGCACAATGCCGGCGACCACCAGCGCCTGCGGGGTACGCTGGGCGATCCCGCGGGGGGAGCTGGCACGATCGAATTCGTGGTGCAGACCGAGGCCTCGCTGACGCGCGAGCCGCGCACGCCGGCGCGCATGTACGCGCGCGCGACCAACATCGATCTGAGTCGCTGGCTGGCGTCGTTTCCGATCGCCGGCGCCGCGGTCCGCGCCGGAAGCCTGAACGGACAACTCTGGGGGCACTGGAACGGGGCGCTGCTGGAGCGGGTCCGGTTCGACGGCGCGATCGAGGAGCTCAGTCTGGCCGGTGCCACTGGCCTTTTGCTGGAATCGGGAGAACGCCTCGACACCCGCTACCGGCTGGATCGGATCGCCGGTCAGCTGCAACTGGAGTTCCAGAGTCGCGGGGTGTGGCGCATGGTGCTCAAGAATGCCGACATCGTGCGCGCCGAGCGCGCCTGGCCGGTCGGGGAACTGGCGGTGGCGCGCTACAAGGACGAGCACGGGGTCGCGTATTACAGCATGGGCGCCGACTACGGACGGATCGAGGACGTGGTCAACGCGCTGCCGGTGTTCGAACGCCTTCCGGTCAAAGTGCGCAACGCGCTCTACCGCCTTGCACCCCACGGCGAGGCACACGATTTTCGGATCACCTACTTCCGGCCCCGCTGGCCGGTCCGCACCATCGGCACCGCGCGCGTCGATGACCTGTCTTTACGCCCCTATCGGAACCTGCCCGGGGTTTCAGGGCTGGCCGGTCAGGTCCGCTTCGACGGCCACGGCGGAGTCGTGGACAGTCGCGGCGGGCGCGAGCTGATCCTGGAGTTCCCGCGGCTGGTGCGCTGGCCGCTGCTGCTGAACGAACTGACCGGGCAGTTCGGATGGCGGCGCACCGCGGTGGGCTGGGATGTCGATTTGCGCCGGGTCGCGTTCCGCAACCAGGGGATGGTCGGGTCCGGGCGCCTGCTGCTCTCGATGGGTGAGGGCAGGCCGTTCGTCGACATGCAGGCGCAGGTCGCCGCGGGTCGGATCGACGAGGCGCGCCGGTTCTGGCCGCACCGGATCTTCCATCCGGAGCTGATCGCGTGGCTCGACCGGGCGCTGGTAGGGGGATGGATCAAGGGTGGTGCGGCGATCTTGTACGGCGACCTCGACGACTGGCCCTTCCTTGGCAACGAGGGCAAGTTCGAAGCGCGCGCGGTGATCGAGGAGGCGCTGGTCGACTTCCACCCGCAATGGCCGGCAATGGAGGAGATCGCCGCCGAACTCAGCTTCGACTCGCGCGGACTGTCGGTCACCGCGCCGAGCGCCCGCACCGCCAACCTGAAGGTCTCGGCGATCGAGGCCGATCTGTCGGATTTCCGCAAACCGCTGCTGGAGCTGTCGGTGCAGGGCAAGGCCGCGGGCGCCGATTTCCTCGATTTCCTGAAGCGCACCCCGATCGACGAATCCTATGGCGAGTACCTGCGCGGACTGGATGTCGACGGCGTGGCCGAGGCCTGGACCCGGATCGAGCTCCCGTTCGCGCCGGGGCTGCCGCCGCAGAAAGTCGTCGGCCACCTGTGGCTGGACCAGGCGCAAGTGCGCGACCGTAAATGGGGAGTGG
The DNA here is from genome assembly GCA_041633655.1 of Lysobacterales bacterium. Lineage (GTDB taxonomy): Bacteria > Pseudomonadota > Gammaproteobacteria > Xanthomonadales > SZUA-38 > JBFGYD01. The sequence goes on from JBFJNB010000073.1 coordinate 6,627, forward strand.
AGTTTCTCGACACCAGCGGGCGGGTCGATTTCTCCGACGGGGGCCTGATCGCGACCGCGCTCGACACCCGGTTTCGCGGCCACGACGCGAAACTGAGCCTGACCACCGGCGAGTTCGTGTCCGCACCGGGCCTGGCGGCGGAGGCCACGCTGGACGCGGTGGCGCCGGTGAGCCTGTTTGGGAGCGATTATCCGGTCCTGAATTCGGTGCTGTCGCGGATCCCCGACGCGTGCCGATGGAGCGCCAGGATCGCGGTCTCGGAAGGCGGCTGGCTACCGGGTGAGGCGTTCGGAAAGGCGCCGCGAATGACCCTGGAATCCACCCTGGAGGGAACCGCGCTCGAGCTTCCAGCGCCGCTGGTCAAGGCCAGCGGGACCCCGCTGCCGATTCGGTTGGACTTCGACCTGCCGTCGGCGGACAACCTGAGCCTGAATATCGGCGACGTGCTCGCGCTGCGCCTGGGCACGACCGGCGATAGCGGCCTGTGGTCGGGGACGTTGCACTTCGGCCGCGGCGAACCAGCACCCAACCAACGCCCCGGCTGGCGGATCGAGGGCACGGTTCCGGAGCTCGATCTGGATCAGTGGAGTACCCTGGCCGAGGAAATCCTCGGCGGGCACCTGCCCGAGGGCGGTCAAAGCTGGCTTAGCTCGCTGGACCTGAACATCGGGCGGCTGCGCTACGCCGGCCGCGACCTCGACGAGGTGCGCATCCGCTCCGAGCGCGACGATTCCTACTGGACCCTGGTGGTCACCGGTGCCCAGGTCGACGGACGCATCCGGCTGCCATTGAGTCCCAGCGCGGACCGTCTGCTGCTGGCGGAGTTCGAGCGGCTGGACTGGCCGGCGCCGGCGACCGAACTCGGCGGGCCGACCTTCGACCCCGCGTCGATTCCGCCGCTGCGTTTCTTCGCGGCCGACCTGAGCTACCAGGGGATCCCGTTCGGCGAGGTCAGCTTCGAATCCTATCCGACCCGCGACGGGATGCACATCGATCACCTGGAAACCCGCTCCGGTACCCTGGCAATCAGCGCCTCGGGCGACTGGAACGCCGGTCCCGAGGGCTTCTCGAGTTCGTTCGCGGCGACCGTGTCCGGCGAGGACTTGGGTTCGATGCTGGCGGCGTTCAATTTCACCCCGTTGATCCAGGGCGGTCAGACCATCGTGCGCCTGGATGCCAACTGGCCCGGCTCGCCGGCGGCGTTCGAGCTGTCGGCGGTCCGCGGCGAGATCGATCTGCGGATCCTGCACGGCGAGATCCGGGAGGTAGAGCCCGGCGCGGGGCGGCTGTTCGGTCTGCTCAGCGTGCAGGCGCTGCCGCGGAGGCTGCGGCTGGACTTCGGGGATCTGTTCCGAACCGGGCTCAGTTTCGACTCGATCGAGGGCAAGTTCGCGCTGGCCGACGGCGACGCGCACACCGACAACCTGACCATCGTCGGGCCGACCGCGGAGATCAAGATCAAAGGGCGCACCGGGATTGCCAGTCAGGACTACGATCAGGTGATCACGGTCGTGCCCGAGGTCGGCGGCACGTTGCCGCTGGTCGGCGCGCTGGCCGGCGGCGGAGCCGGCGCCGCGGCGGCGTTCCTGCTGCAGAACGTGTTCGGGCGTCAGATCGACAAGATGACCCAGTTCCACTACGCGGTCACCGGGGCCTGGGACGAGCCGGTGGTCGAGCTCATCGGCGCCGACGACTCCCGGCTGGAACTCGAAACCGCGCGGCTGGAGCGCCGTTGAAATGAAGGCCCCGGCACCGTAGATTTACCAGCCCCGCGCGTATGCAATAGCTGACAGGAATATGAACGACTTGCTGGATCACGCTCGCGATCGCCTGCTGGCACCGGGCGGACTCGAAGAAAAGGACCTGGAGCGGTTGCTGTCGACCCTGATGGCGCCGTCAGTGGACATCGCAGACCTGTATTTTCAGCACAGCCGGCGCGAATCCTGGGTGCTGGAAGACGGCGCGGTCAAGGAAGGCCACTACAGCATCGAACAGGGCGCCGGCGCGCGCGCGATGTGCGGCGAGCAGACCGGCTTTGCCTACTCCGACGAGCTGATCCTGCCGGCGCTGCTGAAGGCCTCGCGGGCGGCGCGGGCGATCGCCCGCTCGGGCCGGTCCGGGGCGCTGCAGACGTGGCGCCGCAGCGACCCCGCCCCCCTTTACCAGCCGCTGGACCCGCTCGCCA
>JBFJNB010000074.1:0-8792 GCA_041633655.1 Lysobacterales bacterium
CACCCAGTAGCCGATCTCGCGCGCGAGCGGATGGCGAACCTCGACCAGCGGCAACCCGCGGGTCAGCACCAGTCCGGAGGCCAGCAGCACCAGCACGAACGCGAACAGCGCGACCCCGGCCCGGACCGCGCGACGGTTCGGGCGCGGCCAGGCGTTGTGCAGATGGATCCCGCCGTAGATCAGTATCGGCAGCACCGCGAGCAGGCCGAGCCCTAAGTGCCCGAGGAACATGTACTGGTAAAGCAGGTTCTGGTAGGTCTCGCCGCTGGCGGCTTCGGCAATCGTGACCGCGACCAGGTACAGGCTGTTGATCGCGAGCAGGGTGAACAAACCCAGGACCAGGTAGAGCAACTTGCGCAGCCGCGGACCGACCGCCGGCACATAACGCCGCTTGCCGTTCGTCGCGGGTGCCGTCATCAGGTCCCCGACTGATAGCGGGTATTGAAGCGCGGGTGAAGCGCAGCGGCGCGATCTTCGGCCACCGGCCGGGTCGGCAGCGGCGCCACGGTGTCGCCGTCGCGGGTGTACAGGTCCATGTCCTTGGCCCAGCCCTCCAGCTCCAAGACCCAGCGCCGGCGCCACCCGGCCGGCGGCGGCGGCGGCGCCTCGAATTCCAGGCTCAACGCGTCGCCCGGGCCGATGATCGCCAGCGCGTTGTCGAGCGCCTCGATGAGTTCGGTGGCCGGGCCGAGCGCGGTATAGAAGCCGGCGGGATAGCGCACGTCCCAGAACGGCGTCCGCTGGTCGTAGTCGTAGTCGGGCTGCATCTGCGGCCCGTTGCGGCGGCGCGGAAACCCGATGCGCTCGACCCGCGCGGCGCGCAGCGGCGCAACCCGGCGCTTAAGCGGCGCCTCGGCAAGCCGCTCCACCAGCGCCAGGCGATCGAAGTAGATCTGCTGATTGCTGTCCAGGCGCAGCGCACGGGTGCCCGGGGGCAGCGGCGGCAGCTCGAGCAGCGCGGTGCGCGGCATCCCGGCCGGGTATCCGAACTCCGGGCTGACCGGAACCCAGTCGTCATCGACCCGCGCATCGAGGCTCACCGAGCGGTAGCGCAGCCCGGCCTGCCAGGCGGCGAAGTTCGTCTGCGAATAGCCGTACTCGACCCAGCCGTCCATCAGCAGAGCGGGTGCGCTGAGCGCGCTCAGGTCGTTGCCGAACGCGAGCGTCAGCGTCTGGTCCTGCGCCAAAAGGCCGACAAAACGTCCGTCGAGCGGCGGCAGCGGCGCGGCGCGGGAGTCAGCGGCGGCAAGTTCGGCGGTGACGTCTCGGCCGCGGTGATCGCGCGCCAGCTCTGGCTTCACTACCCGACGGAACATGACCGGCTGTCCGCTCGGCGCCGGTCCGTTCACCGCGAGGCGCTCATCCAGCGCCAGTTCCAGGTGATCCGGATGGTCGTAGGCCACCAGCCGGACCCGGTCCAGATACGCGATCTCCTCCATCGGCTCGGCGATCTTCAGCGCGAGCACGCCGTCGCGCGGCGCCGGCAGTCCCTGAGGCAGCAGGAAATTCTCCCATGGACGCGGGTTCGTGTACTCGCCGAAGCCGGTGTTGAAGCCGATCCCGGCGACCCCGAGCACGTCGCTGACGAACGCAAAGCGTTCGCCATCCCAGGCGAACAGCACCGGGCAACTGGCCAACTGGCGCTGGGTCTCGACCAGCGCGTGCTCGCGCCCGGCTTCCAGCTGGAGTTCGGTCTGGAACACGCCGTCGGACCATTCCAGCGCGAGGTAGTCGATGCGCTCACGGCCGCCCAGGCCCACCAGCTGGAGCTGGCGCGGCTGGCCCGGCATGGAGGTCTGCGGCAACGTGCTGCCGGCAAACCACAGCGAACCGGCCCGCATTACGTACTCGGTGCCGATGCCGCTGGCATTGGAACGCATCGACTGCGCCGGGTCCTCGCGCCCGCTGAAACCGAGCGCCAGGAACCGGTGGCGGCCAGGACCGGGCGGGTGCACCTTCAGGTCGTCGCCGGTGGTCGAGAGCAGGCTCGGCCCCTCGGCCGGGGACAGATTGGCGAACCCCAGCGCCCGGCCGGGGCCCTCGGCCAGCACCGCGCCCCCGACGGCGAGTTCCACCACCTGCCACCCCTCGGTTCCGCTCAGCAGCAGCTCGTGGGCGCCGTCGCCGTCGAGGTCGGCCGGCCACAGTCCAAGCGGACGGGTCAACCCGGTGGTCAGCAGGGTCTCGCCACGCCAGCCCGAGGGGGCCGGCCGCCAGCGACCGACGTGCCCGAAATGATCCAGGCCGTAGAGCTCGACCTGCCCGTCGGCGTCGGCATCGACCGCCGCGGCGGCCACCAGCGCGGCGCCGGTGAACGCCTCGAATCCGGTGCCGGGGCGATAGGCCCACAGCCGGTCGTTCAGGTACACCTCGTGCGGTGGCTCCCGATTCACGACCACCAGGTCGGTGTCTCGATCGCCGTCGAGATCGGCGGCCAGCGCCTGGCGGGCATTGCCCGATCCGGTCAGGCCTTGCTCGGCGGCCAGCGGCCGGAAGGTCCCATCGCCGTTGTTGTTCAGGAGTTCGTTAGGGCCGTCGAAATCGACCAGAAAAATGTCCAGGTCGCCGTCGTGGTCGGCATCCAGCAGCAGCGTGCCGACCGTGGTCTTGCCGGATCCGCCGGTGCCGGTCGCCTCGGTCACATCCTCCCAGCCGCCGTCCTCGCGCTGGCGCCACAACTGGTTGACCCCCGAGCGGCCCAGATACAGATCGGTTCGTCCGTCGTTGTCGATGTCGCCCCAGGCCGCGGTCAGCACCCGTACCTGCCCCGCGAACGGCGGCGCGCCGGCTTCCGAGCAGTCACCGTCCAGGCGGCACCAGCGGCTGCCGCTGATCCCCGCGTGCAGCAGCCCGCGGCGCTCGCCTTCGATCAGGGCCACCGCGCCCAGCGCGCTGCTCAGTCCGGTGTCCAGGATCACCGGCTCCGCGAATAGTGCGCCGGGCGGCGGCTCGGGCGCGACCGCGGTGTTCGCCGGTCCGGTCCGCACCGCCAGCGCCTCGGCCTTTGGTCCCATCCGGGTGTACTTGATTTCGACCAGGCGGCTGCGCGGATTGGCCTCCAGCTTGCGATACTGCTCCAGATAACCCCGCGCTCGCTCGGCCTGGCCCAGGCGCTGGTGCGCCAGGAACGCCCCGTAATGGGCGCTGCGAAGGTAAGGGTCCAGTTCCGCGGCCTCCTCGAACCACTTGAGCGCCGCGGCCGGATCGCCCTGTTGCAGCAGGGCCTGGCCGGTGTAGTAGCGGGCGTAGGCGTCCGCCGGGTCGGCCTCGGCGACGGCCCGAAAATGCGCCAGCGCGTCGGCGGTCTGGCCCTGGTTGAAGCGAAGCAGCCCCGCCAGGTAGCGGGCCCGCGGCTGGTCCGGGGCCTGGCTGACGATCGCCTCCAGCATCGCCAGCGCGGCCTCTTCGTCCCCGGCCTGCTGCCGGTTCAGCGTCGCGATCGCCAGGTTGATGCGTGCGTCGGTCCAGTCCGGCGCGCGCTCGACCACCTCGGCGAACACGCGCTCGGCTCCGGCGTAGTCGAACCGCCCCATCAGCCCGACGCCCTCGTTGTTGCGCTCGATCAGCGCCTCGGGCAGCGACGGTTGCGCCGGCTCGGGCGTGGTTGCCGGCTCGCCGGAGCCGCAACCCCCGAGCATCGCCAGGCCCGCTGCCAGCAGCGCGGCGGCCGCGCCGACGCGGCAGTTGCGGCTCCCTCTCCAGTGGATCATGGCAGTCTGGTCTTGGCCTCGTCGATTCGTCGTTTCAGGCCGTCGATGTCGATTGGATGGGACTCGGCCGGCCGCAGTCGCGGCGTGTTCAGGTAGCGGTAGGCCTCGGTGCGCAGATGCGCGCGCAGGTCATGGCCCTGGCGGCGCTGCCGTTCGCGCCTCAGTGCCTCGAGGGCGATCGGCCCCACCACGACCTTCTCGCCGCATCCGGGGTCCGCCTGGGCCAGGATCCGGCCATCGTAGTCGACGATCATGCTGCCCCCGGGCCAACTGAAAGGCGGGTAGTTTTCCATGCTCGCGGCCTGATTGGAAGCGACCACGTAGGCGGTATTCTCGGCCGCGCGTGCGCGATTGAACAACGTCCACCAGTCCAGCGGCGGGGTCGCTCCCCACGGGTCCATGTAGGTCGATACCCGCACGATGACCTCGGCCCCGTTGAAGGCCAGTTGCCGGATCGCCTCCGGAAACAGCCAGTCGTAGCAGATCGCCGCGCCGATCCGTCCAATCGGGGTGTCGGCCACCGGGAACAACGGCTCGTGGTAGTCCGCCAGATCGTGCGGGCTGGCGTGCACCTCCCATGGAATCCACGGGTTGACCTTGCGGTACTTGCTGAGGATGCCGTCGGGCCCGATCAGCAGCGTGGTGTTGAAAACCGCTTCCGGGTACGCGGGATCGGTCTCCAGAAAGGTGCCGGTTTGCAGGTATACGTTGAGCTCCCGGCACAGCGCGTGGTAGCGCTCGGTGTGGCGGTTGGGGATCTCTACCGCCAGGTGACGGGCCAGCTCCCTTGGTGAGTCGTGGATCGGCACCGCGTGGGCGAATTCCGGAAAGCTGAACAGGCGCAGGTCGAAGAACGGGGCGTAGCCCTCGACCGCCCGGCGCACCATCGTGCACATGCGGGCGACCCGATCGCCGATCTGGCCGCGATCGGTCGGGCTCGGGAAATCGGTCTGGCACGCGGCCGCGTAGTAGAGTTCGGTCATGGGTAGTCCGGCGGCTAAAGTGGCTCCCAGCGCGCGCTGATCAGCCGCCATCCGTCATCGCTCTCGAGCCACCCGGTCTCGACCCGGTAGATCTGGCCGGTTTCGGGCAGCCAGGCGCGCGAGCCGCCGGTCAGCAGCACCTGCATCCGGACGCTGGCGCGGCGACCCTCGAACAGCTCGATCTCCTGCCCGGTGATGGTCGCGGTGATCCGCGAATGGCGCAGCAACTGCACCCGCATCAGGTCGCCCAGCGCCGCGCGGTCCAGGCGCCCGCCCTGCCCGCCGAAATCGTCGGCGACGTAGTCCAGGAACTCCCGTCGGTCGCCGCTTTCGGCGGCCTCCTCCATCGCCGCGATGGTCTGCTTAAGCCGGCCCCTGGGATCATCCTCGGCGCCGCAGCCCGCCAGCAGCAGGCACGCGCCGAGCAGCAGCGGCAGCATTCGCACGTCCATCAACGGATTATTCCTCGAGGAACTGCTCGAGCAACTTGCCAGCCACCCCGATCAGGTCGGCCTCGGTGACCACGCCGACCAGCTTGTCGTCCCGGACTACCGGCAGGCAGGCGACCTGCTTCTCGCGCATCTGTCGGATCGCGTCCACGGTCATGCAATCCGGACCGACATAGATCGGGGCGGTGTTCATGATCTCGCGCACCGACACGGCGTGGGCCCCGTTCTGGTGGCCGCGGGCGACGATCCGAAGCAGGTCGCGGTGCGACACCAGCCCGACCAGCGCGCCCGAGTCGTCCTCGACCGGTACGTGGCGGATGTGCTTCCACTCCATCAGGCTGGCGGCGAAGTCGACCAGGTCATCCGGGCGCACCGTGAACAGATCGGTGGTCATGAACTGACCGACCGTGCGGTAGCTGTCGCGCCAATCCTGCGACTGGCAGAACTCGGCCAGCGGCCACTCGTGCACCGGCTGATCGCCGCGCTGCTGTTTGACCACTGCCGCGGTCACGTTGCGCAGCCGCTCGTCCATGGTCTTCTCGCGTCCCATCGCGCTCAGCGAGTCCAGCGCCCACCGCGCGCCAGTGCGCAGCGTTTCTACCCGCTTTTCGATGACGCCCAGGTAACGGTCGACGTCGCGCTTGCGGATCTTGACCCGCTCGAGGCCCTGGCGCGCGATCGGTACCAGCCGGTCCAGGATCAGGCTGCGGGCCGAGATCTCCTCTCCGTCCAGCCACCGAAACTGCGCCTGCAGCCCGTAGCGTGCGGCGGCGAAGAAATTGGACCGTGCGTCTTCGAACTCGAGCCGCTCGCGTACGTCGCCGATCTCGTACTCCAACTCGGCCATCAGGCCGAAGAAAAACGCGGCATTGGCCACCTCGTCCAGCACCGACGGCCCGGACGGCAGCACCCGGTGCTCGATTCGCAAGTGAGGCTTGCCGTCGGTGATCCCGTAGCAGGCCCGGTTCCAGCGGTAGATCGTGCCGTTGTGCAGGCGCAGCGCGTCCAGGGTCGGCACCCGACCCTCTTTCAGCGCCTGCATCGGATCTTCGATGCTGTCGGCGGTCAAGACCACCCGAAATCGCGCGATATCCTCGCGGAAGATCTCCAGCACCGATTCGTTGATCCAGTGATCGCCGAAGTGGACCCGGGGCTGCAGGCCGCGCGCGCGGTGCGTGTCCGAGCGCGCGTCGATCGAGTGTTCGAACACCGCGATGCGGGTTTCGTGCCACAGGCGCTTGCCGAGCAGCAGCGGCGAGTTGACCGCCGCGGCCAGCACCGGCGCGGTGACCGCCTGGGCAATGTTGTAAAGCCGCGGGAATTCGGCCGGAGTCACCTGGAAGTGAACCTGGAAGCTGGCGTTGCACGCTTCCAGCATCACGTTGTCGTGGACCAGGTCCAGGTCGTCGACGCCCTTGATCGAAATCTCGAAATCCGACCCTCGAAGCCTGACCATCGCGTCGTTCAGGGCCCGGTAACGGGGTTTGGGCACCATCGAATCGAGGGTCAGGTGGCTGTGGCGCAGGGTCGGCAGGATCCCGCACAGGACCACGTTGCGGTCGATCGCGCGCGCGCTGCTCTGGGCGATGCGCAGGATTTCGGTCGCCTCCCGCTCCATCTGCCGCAGGCAGTCGCCCCCCAGCTCCAGCGGGTGCAGATTGGCCTCCAGGTTGAACTGTGCCAGTTCGTAGGTGAAGCGCGGATCGGTGATCCGCTCCATCATCTGGACCGCGCTCAGCGAAGGCCGGCTGGCCTTGTCGACCAGGAACATCTCCTGCTCGGCGCCGATCCGGCGCACCCCCGTCTCGAACAGGGTCGATTCCAGCATCTGTTCCAGCGCGCGCACGTCGTTGAGCAGCGCCTTCATGAACATGCGCAAGGCCTGCTCGTCCTGGAGGTTCTTGACCGAATGCTGGCCCATCAGATTTACCGGCCCCGACCGCGTTGCCGATACTATAGCCCAACGCGGTCAGTGCAGGTACCGTGGCGTCAGCGCCGCCGCAGCACGAATTCCTGCATCCCGCTGCGCAACAGAAACGAGCGCACCGCGGCGAACTGCGGCCACAGCTTGACCAGCTCGTGGCTGCTGTGGACGACGGTGCGGGTGCGGGGCGCGTTCGGATTCGGAAGAAAGCGCAGCGTCGCCTCCCCCTGGATCGCGTATTGGCCAGGCAAGTCCGGGTAAGGCGTGTGGGTCGCCAGGCACACCATGACCATGGTGCCGGACTCGGACACCCGCGCGAGCCATCGACCCAACGCCTTGAGCTCGTCGGTCGCCAGATAATTGGGCACGTCCCAGCACAGGATCCCGTCGAACGGCGCCCACTTCGAGGAGTCGTCCAGTTGCATCTCGAATCGGCTCCCGGTGAGTCCGGTGTCCAGGCTGCTGATGGCTACCCGCGCGCCGAGCGACTGGAAAAACTCCAGCGAATCCGGATGGAGCCTTCCCAAATCCAGGATTGCCGGCACCTGTTTACCCCCGGCGCGCGACTCCAGCCACAGCCGGAATGCCCGCGACTCGTAGCTCGGGCTCGGACCCGGTGGCTCGGCGACTCCGGCCGCGTCCGGGCCGGTAGCCGCCGCGACCCGCGCCTCGGCCTTAGCCGGAAAGCTTCGAGTTAGGAGTCGAGCCAGCAGGCTTGGCATCTGCAACGGGCTCCAGGTTCTTCAGGAAATCGGCCGGCTCCGACGGTTCGGCCGCCTTGGGTGCCGGTTTGTTCGAGGCCTTCGACTTGGGACTCATGTCGATGTTGCCCTTGAACTGAGCGCCGTCCTCCAGCCCGACCCGGGGGGCGACGATGTTGCCCAGCACGTTGCCCGAGCGCCGGATCTCGATCTGCTCCTCACCGACCAGATCCCCCTCGACCCGGCCCTCGATCACGATCACCGCGGCGTGGATGCGGGCCTTGACCACTCCGCTGCTGCCCACCGTAACGACGTTCTCCGGCAGCGAGATGTCGCCCTTGACCCGGCCCTCGACCAGCAGGTCTTCCTTGCCGCTGACGGTCCCATCGACGGTCAACGAGCCTCCGATCACCGCCGGCGGGCCGGCGCCGAACGATTTTTCCGGCTTTCCCGGGTCCTCGAGAAAAGGCGCGGGCTTTTCTGCGTCGTCCTTTTTCCACATGACTTGGTCACCTCCGAAATTCGATTTCAGTTCGGTGCCAGTCTATGTCGGATTGGGTCACGAACGAAAGCACCGCGAACCGGCTGCCTTGCCCGCCACCCGGCCGTGTGATCCAATGCGGGGCCGAACTCAGCGCAGCGAACCCAAGACCGATGTCCCAGATCAAGCCGTGGCTCACGAGCTACCCCGAGAATGTCCCCGAGCAGATCGACCTGGAGGAATTCGACTCGATCGTCGACGTACTCGAAAAGACCGTCGATCAGTACCGCGACCGGCCCGCCTACGCGAACATGGGAACGACCCTGAGCTATGCCGAGGTCGATCGCGCGACCCGCGACTTCGCCGCGTATCTGGCCGGGCCGGCCGGGCTCAAACCCGGGGACCGGCTGGCAATCATGCTCCCCAATATCCTGCAGTACCCGATCGCGCTGTTCGGGGCGCTGCGCGCGGGGCTCACCGTGGTCAACACCAACCCGATGTACACCCCGCGCGAGCTGCGCCATCAGTTGACCGACTCGGGCGC
>JBFJNB010000075.1:0-8787 GCA_041633655.1 Lysobacterales bacterium
CGCCCACCGCCAGCAGAAGGCCGGAATCCTCGACGCGCTGGAAGCGGTCGAGCCGGCCCTGCTGGAGCCGGCCCGCGGGGCGCTGCTCCAGCACTCCCGCGTGCGGCCCGAACTGGCCCCGGTGGCGCTCGCGGTGGGACGGCTGACCGGCGAGGTGGCGCTGATCGAGCGGGTCATCGAGCAGGTACCGGCATTGCGCTTCAAGGCGATCTACGAGCTGGAACGCCACCTCGGGGCCGCGCCGGCGCAACGCCGCTGGCTCACCTGGGCCGCGGGCGAGAACCCCGAACTGGCGGCCGCGGCGATCACCGCACTGGCGGAGCGCGGCAGTCCCGGGAACGACCTGTTCGAGCTGCTGCTGGCGCGCCTGCCCGACCCGAACGTCGGGGTGGCTGCCGCGCACGCGCTGGGACGGCTCAAGCACCCGGCCGGCATCCCGCGACTGGCCGGAATGCTCGGCTCGACCGATCCGCTGATCGCGGCGCGCGCGGCGCTGGCACTGAAACTCAACGGCTCACCGGCGGCGCTCGCCGCGCTGCGAGCCTCACCGCTGGCCGGGGTCAGACAGTGGCAGCGCTGAGGTGGTTCTCAGCGGCGCTCGTGGCGGCCGCGCTCAGCCCCGCCTGGGCACAGCCGATTGTCGCCTGGACCGAGGGCCCCGGCCCGCTGGGGCTGGGATTTCCGGTGCCGGTCCCGGTCGATACCCCGCTTCCGTTCGACGGCTTCCGCACCTATGCCGGGCTGCACGCCAGGCACCAGGATTTCGCGCTGACCCTGGACGTGGTCCACGCGGAGGTCGTCGGCCAGAGTCTGGCCGGGCGCGACATCTGGGCCTATCGGCTCGGCGACGGCGACGCGTGGACCGTCAGCGGGCTGCCCGAGCCGGCGATCATGACCCAGGGCGGGATCCACGCCCGGGAATGGCAGTCTCCCGAAGTGCTGACCGGGATCATGGAGACACTGGTGGCCAACCGGGACGATTCGCACCTGTACCGCTATCTGCTCGACAACCTCAACCTGGTGTTGGTCCCGGTGCTGAACGTCGACGGCTTCCTGCAGACCCAGCGTTACCCGACCGAAAACTATTATCCCAGCGAGGGCGGACCGCGCGACGGTCGCATGCGGCGCAAGAACATGCTCAACGCCGACGAAGTGCTGACCACCAGCGGTGATCACCTGATGGGCGTCGACCTCAACCGCAACAACCCGCCGTTCTGGGCCTTCAGCCCCGGCCGCAGCTCGCCGTCGCCGACCTCGATCGTGCACCACGGCAGCGGGCCCCATTCCGAGCCGGAGGTCCAGGCGATGGTGGCCGCGTCGATGCTCGGCCCGCAGTCGCGCCTGCGGATGTACACCGACGTCCACTCGTTCAGCCAGGTGCATTTCTCGGTCAACACCGCAAACGCAAGGCGCAACGCGATCCAGCGCGCGCTGCTCCGGGATTTCAGCCGCTTTCACGTCCGCCTGTCCGGAGCCAAGGACTACGTTGATCTGGCCGGCGGGCCCGGGGGCGGCATCGGCTCCACCGACGAGTACTTCGCCGAAACCTTCCAGATCCCGTCCTGGACGCTCGAGATCGAGCCATCGGGCACGCTCAGCCCGGATCCGCATCCGAACCTGCCCGGTTGCGGGGCCGACTACGGCGGCTTCGCGACGGACTGCCACGACGGCTTCATCCTGCCCGAATCCGAAATCCGGCGGGTGCGCGACAACCTGGCTCAGGCATTCGCGATCGCCTACTACCACCAGGCCGGCCCGCCCGCGGTCGCGCAGGTGCGCTTCATCGACGAGGCCACCGGCGCGGCGGTGTTCGACGCCGAGTGGGACGTGGTCGCCGAGGACGCCCGTTCGCTCCATCTGAACCAGGTCCAGGCGCTGCAACTGGACCGCGACTATCGGCTGTGGGTGCGCTTTGACAAGCCGATGCGCTGGCGCGATCCGGCCGGTTCGGTGATCGCGCTGCCCGGGCAGCCGCAATCAGGGCTCGCGGTCCGGACCGAGGCCCGCATCGGCGCCCAGACCGTGGTCCACGACCCCGCCAGCGGCAGTTGGCATGCGGCCCCCGGCGGCGCGCCGGATGGGTATTTCCGGTACCGCGACGATGCGTTCTCGGCTTCGTTCGTGTTTCCGGCGTCGACCTTGGGCGGCGAAGTCGCCGGGTCGACCGCCGCCACGCTGACGGTCGGGGCCGCGGATCTGGTCGGCCTCGAGCTCGATGCTGATCCGGCGACTCCGGCCGACTGGGCCGACGGCCACTGGATCGGGTACGAGGACGAGGCGGGCGCCGACGGCGACGACGGCGGCGCCGATTCGACGCTGTCGTTCGAACTCACCGATCAGTTCCAGAACGCGCCGTTCACGATCCAGCCCGGCATCAGCGCCGCGTGGTTCGACCCGAGCCATGCGGGCGAGGGGTTCCTGATCGAGATCCTCGAGGACGGCCGCGCGGTACTGTACTGGTTCACCTACGACGAGCAGGGCAATCAGCGCTGGTTCATCGGGCTCGGAGAAGTGCGCGGCAACACCCTTGCTTTCGACCCGCTGCTGCTCGCCGAGGGCGGTATCTTCGGCCCGGAATTCGACCCCGACCAGGTGGTGTTGACGCCGCTGGGGCGAGCCGACTTCATTTTTTCGGGCTGCAACTCCGCGACCATGCGCCACACCGTGGCCGGGCGCAATCTGCGCCAGAACCTGATCCGCCTGACCAGCCTGACCGGACTCGACTGTCTGCCGACGCCCAAGGGCTTGGCCACCGGCGTCAGCGGCTCCTGGTACGACCCCGACCACCAGGGTGAGGGCTTCGTCATCGAGGCAATCGATGCCGACCGGGTCCTGGTTTACTGGTTCACCTACGACGATCAGGGCAATCAGGTGTGGGTATTCGGGGAGGGACAGCTCGACTCGGGTACCGTTGTGATCGAAGAGGCGCTGATCAGCTCGGGCGGACTGTTCGGCGATGCGTTCGATCCGTCCCAGGTCGCGCTCACTCCATGGGGCCGAATCGAACTCGAATTCGGCTGCGAGACCGGTACCGTCAGCTACGACTCGGCGCTGCCCGGGTTCGGCGCCGGCAGCCAGAACCTGGTGCGGCTGACCCGGCTGGCCGGTCTCGAGTGCTCCGAGTAATCCGTCGCCTGCCGTCGGACCAGACAGGGCCCGCAACTTGCGCTAATCTTCGCCCTTTGATCGAACCCAAAGGACACGGACACGATGGAGACCCACCCCGGGATATTCGTGCTGCTCGGCATCTGGTTGCTGCCCGCGGTGCTGATGCTCTTGAGCCGCCCCGCGGAACGACCGCGCGGCTGGCTGTGGGTCGGGGTCGTGCTCTGCCTTTCGTGGCTGGGTTGGGTCTGGTTTTCGCTGGCGACCGCGGAAGACTAGTTGCATAATCCCAAGGGTGAAAACGCACCGACGGCAGTGCGCGCCTCGGCAACGCAGAGCACCGGACGGACCCCACGTGCACGTGGCCTCGGGCGCGGCCCCGGACGACCGGTGAACCGGGCCAGCCCCCCGCTGGAGCAGATCTCCGCGACCCTGGCGGATACGTCTGCCCGCCAGCTCCACGAGTGGGTTCCGCCGGTCAAGGACGAACGCGGTCGGCTGGTCCAGGAATGCCCCGAGACGGTGCGTTACCAGGACCTGGTCCCGGTGGATCAGGAACTGCCAGAGGCCCGCGTCGCGCTGGCCAACCTGGAGGCCGGCGTCGCGTTCGCGATCGAGTCGATCGAGCGCCAGGATCCGATCAACGTGCGCGCGATCGTCGGCGCGATCGACGAGCTGGTCGCCAGCACGATCCGCAATCCCGATCCGGCCATCGGGCTCGCGATCGGCCGCCGCCAGGACCACTACACGCTGCGCCACTGCGTCAATCTCGCGGTCTGGACGGTGGCCCTGGGGCGCCAGCTGGGGCTGCCACGCGCCGATCTGCGCCTGCTCGGCACCGGCGCGGCGCTGTGCGACATGGGCCGGGAGAGGCTGCCCCGGAAGCTGCTCCAGCGCGCGGGTCAGCTCTCGCCGTGGGAGCTGGAGGTGATCCGAGAGCACGTGTCGTTCAGCCTGGAGCTGATTCCCGCCGACGAACTCGACGCGGCGGTAATCGCGATGGTGGCGCAGCACCACGAGCACCTGGACGGCAGCGGCTATCCGAACGCGATGAGCGGCAAGAAAATCGATCTTTATGCCCGTATCGCGCGCATTTCGGACTGCTTCGAGGCGATGATCACGCGCCGGCCGTACCGCGAACCGCAGCCGATCTCGCAAGCGGTCAAGGAGCTGTACGCGCTGCGCGGCACCCATTTCCAGAAGGAGCTGGTCGAATCGCTGATCTCGGCCATCGGCATCTACCCGGCCGGCGCCTCGGTCGAGCTCTCCTCGGGTGAGGCCGGGATCGTGATCGGCGGCTCGCGCCGCAACCACCTGAAACCCGCGGTCTGGCTGATGCTGGATGCCCACCGGCTGCGCCTGCCGCGGCCCAACGCCCTGAATCTGGCCACCGACCGGCTCGAGCGCCAGATCGTGCGCGACTACCCCGAGGGCGGGCTCGGCTTCGGCGCCCGCGTATTCTTTTGCTGAGCGTCCGCAATATGCGGGTCAATTCACCTGCCGGGCGTGTTGCTGTTGTTGGTGGGGTCGGGGTCCACGACCCCGGATGGCGGCGCCACCGACGCGACGTTCTCGGCGCCGGCGATCGCGGCTGAGACCGTGAACACGATCGACGACCCGGCGGGCAAGTCCACGATAGCGCCGATCTGTCCCTGCCCGGACGGGCTGGCGCAGGTGGCTCCTCCGGCGGCTACGCAGGTCCAGGTGACGTCGGCAAACAGCCCCGGAACCATATTGGCCACCGTGGTCCCGTTCGCATCATCGGGACCGTCATTCGCCACGACGACGTCGTAGGTCACGGTAAACCCGCTGCTGGCGACTACCCTCAGGTCGGCTCGCGTGCCCTCCGCGGTTCCGGTGCCGGCGGTTTCGTGGCCGATGACATCGAAGAACCGAATGTCCAGAGCGGTGATCTGCGACACCTCACCCGGAGCCACGGTGGGATCCATCAAACCCAGGCCCTGATTGTCCCGCCAATGACTGGCCTGTTGTCCATCCCCGAAGGTACGGCCTCGGGAGAACTCGCCAAGACCGGTCGCGCCACCGTCGATGGCGAAAAATTTCGGCCGATTGTCGGCAGCCCAGTCGATGGCCCCGCCGGTCTCGGCGGCGCTCTCGGTCGAGAATCGGAAGATATCCGCGGGGCTGACGAAGACGAAAGCGTCGGAGTTGAATGGTCCCCGGTCGGGCGGACTGTTGCCGTCGAGGATATCTACCCCGCTGGTGAACCCCAACATGTGGCCGATCTCATGCGCGGCCACGTACACGAAGTTGAAGTGGTTGGCGTCGATGCCGTCGTCCGGCTCGAAATCCCAGTTGAATTCGCTGCTGAAGATAATCGTGGCGTCGAATCCACCCGCGGTCGCGTCGAGCAGTCCGAGCGCTTTGGCGTTGGCCCGGGTCAAGCGCACGGTGCTGTTGTTGGCGCTGGCGTCGTCGTCCAAATACACCTGCGGGCTGCCGGCGCCGTTGGGATTGTCCGCGGTTCGATTGATCAGCAACTGGAAAGCCGGCGCCGCCTGGAGCGACTGAATTGCCGCTGCATCGCTGGCGGACTGCGGTTGCGAGTTCAACGCCATCACGAAATCCGCGTAGGAAGCGGTTATCCGATTGGAACGGGTGGACCCAAGCACCCCCGGCGATAGCTGTTCGAAACCGATCTCCACGTTCACCGTAATATCGTCGGTCAGCAGCGTCTCCCAAAGCGCGCCGGCGCGGTTGAATCCGTCGACCGCCTCCTGGGGCATCCCGGGTTGCTGATCGAAATTGAATTCGAGGGCGACCCCGGCGGACGTCCAGACCAATGTTGCGAGAATGGTCAGCAATTTGATCATGGCCATCTCCTATTCGATCTGCTCGAGGGCGTCGCTGCGCGCCAGTTCTTCCAATCCCTGAATCCCGGTGGCCAGGTTCTTGAGATTGTCGAAGTTGGAGCGCGGTGCCGCCCGCAACAGATCGTTGCGCGCGCGAATCGTTTGATCGACGTTGAACATCAGTGGTCTCGCCGATCCCTGCGGAGTGAAGCTCTCTCCGCGGATGCGCACGACCGACTCGACGCCATGATCGTCGAGTTGCGGTTCCGACATCTCGGCCTGCATCTCTCGACTCATCGTGGACAGCTCTTCGGGCTCCAGCATCAAAACCCCTTCGTTGGAGAACGACGCCAGCAACTCCCGAAGCTGTTCGTCATTGAGCTGCATGGAATAATCGCCGGCCCTTTTCATATACGCCGGGTAATGCACCAGGACGCGACCGTCGGGATAGACGCGCACGAAAGGAGTGGGATCCGGATGGGCGATGATACCGCCTCGATAGCTGAGTTCCAGCAGCGGCTCGCCCGGCGCCCGCGATGGCTGGAGCTGCCCTTGACCGACATCACCGGCGGGGCTCGCTTCCCCGGCGGGGCTCGTGTCCCTGGCGGGGCTCGCTTCCGTGTCGGGTGGGGATTGCGCATCGCAAGCCATGAGCGCG
Source organism: Lysobacterales bacterium (assembly GCA_041633655.1). GTDB lineage: Bacteria > Pseudomonadota > Gammaproteobacteria > Xanthomonadales > SZUA-38 > JBFGYD01. The sequence goes on from JBFJNB010000075.1 coordinate 6,577, forward strand.
ACCACCAGGCACGCGCCCGCTGCGTTGAACTTAAGGATCGATCGGAGCACGACTGGTCTCCTCTTGCTGACAGCGCTATACCACGAGAATTCTGCCGGGAATCTCAAGATTACTTCGTCGGCTGATGCCCGGCGCTACTCCATAGTGGACATGAGCGGACAAATCTCTCACCAGGGCGTGGGTGAACGACCCGATTCAGAGCGCCGTTTGCGCCTCAGTGCACCCAGCCGTAGGCCGCCGCCTTGCGCGCCCGGGCCTGCTGCGCCGCCGCCGGGAACGCATCGCCGCCTTCGAGCTCGAAGAAGAACGGTTCCCGCTGGCGCTCGTCCGGGGCGATCTGGTTCATCGTGGCCGCGTCGTAAAGGCGGCCGTTGATCATGACCAGAGAAACCCGCTCGGATTGACGCAGATCATCCAGCGGGTTGCCGTCGATCACCGCCAGGTCGGCCAGCTTGCCGGGCTCGAGTGAGCCGATGTCCGCGTCCAGCCCCAGATAACGGGCGCCGTCGATGGTCGCGCCGCGGAGCGCCTCCCAGGCGCTGAATCCGCCCTGCCCCATCATCCACAGCTCCCAGTGTGCGGCCAGACCTTCGCGCTGGCCATGGGCACCGATCAGCACCGACACGCCGCGATCGCGCAGCTTTTTGGCGCTGCGGGCCACCTCGATGTGGTTGTAGTGGTGCTCTGGCGCCCGGGTGCTGCGGATCGCGCGCGGGTACACGATGGACTTGGGGGAGTAGCGCATCAGGCGTTCGTTCTCCCACACCCGCGTGTGCTCATACCAATAGTTTTCGCCCGCCAGCCCGCCGTAGGCGACGCCGAAGGTCGGCGTGTAGCCGACCCCGGTGGCGGCCCACAGCTCGAGCACGTCGTGGTACAGGTGCGCGAGCGGCACCGCGTGCTCCACCCCGGTGTGGCCGTCGACGATGTGGGTCAGGTTGGCCTGGAACTTGGCCCCGCCCTCGGGCACGACCATGATGCCTAACTCGGCCCCGGCCGCGATCACCTGCTGGCGCGAATCGCGCCGCAGCTGATTGTAGCTCTTGACCGAGATCGCCCCCATTTCCTTTAACCGGCGCACGTGAAACAGCGCGTCGTCGTAGCTGTCGATGACCGCGGTAAAGCCCGGCCAAAGCGCCCCGTACAGGATCGTGCCGGTCGAGTAGGTGCGCGGCCCGACCACCCGGCCGGCGCGCTGCAGCTCGGCGTGGGCGAAGATCTCGCTGGTGTCGTTGGAGGGATCATGGATCGTCGTGACCCCGAACGCCAGATTCGAGTACTGCATCCAGTTCTGCTGCGGCGTGATCTCGGAGCTGGCCATGCTGCCGTGGGCGTGGACGTCGATCAGGCCCGGGATCACGGTCTTGCCGCCCAGATCGATCACGCTCGCACCGTCCGGGACTTCGACCTCGTCGCCGGGGCCGACCGCGACGATCCGGTTGCCTTCGACCACGACCGTCCCCTCCGGAATCACTTCCTCGAACCGGTCCGACCCGCGCATCGTGACGACCCGCCCTCCGGTGAGCGCCAGCGTACCCGCGGGACGGTCGGCGGTCGCGGTGAAGCTCAGGTCCAGCCCCTCCGCGACCGGCTCGGGGAGTTCTTCCGGCGCCCCTTCCAGGAACGCGAACGCCTGATTCAGCGCACGCGAGTAAAGGGTCGCGCCGTGGGCCCAGTGGAGTGCGTCGGAGGCGCCGGACCAGTGCAGGGTCTCGCCCGAACGCCGGGCCGCCTGCGTGACCGGCACGGCCTTGGAGTCCTTGCCGATTTCGACCGTCTTTCCGATCAGCGTGAACGGGGCCACGTAGGCGTTGTAGTCCTCGACGAATCCGAGCCAGCGACCGTCCGGCGACACGCTGAACTCGGTCGCCCGCTTGGCTTTGACGTGGACGCGCTCGTCGCGCCCCTCGAGGTCGACGCTTTTCAGGACCAGTTGCGTCTGCTCGACGGTGTCGGAAAACAGAATGCGCTCCCCGTCCGCGCTGAAGCTCGGGCCGACGCCCGCCTCGACCACCCGGGCGCTTTCGCCACCGCGGGCGGAAACGACATAGATCCCGGGCTCGTGGGAGAAATTCGGCGACAGCAGGAAGCCGCCGGCGAACTTCCGATAAACCACTCTTGCGCCGTCGGGGGAAAACCGTGGCTCGACGTAGTGGCCCGGGTGTTCGGTGATCACCCGGCTCTCGCCGCCGCGCACCGGGACCACCCGCA
>JBFJNB010000076.1:0-8754 GCA_041633655.1 Lysobacterales bacterium
CCAGATCATCGAGCAGAACGCGGGGGAGCTGGCGCAGCTCCTGAGCCGCGAGCAGGGCAAACCGTTGAAGGGGATGGGCGCCGAATTCGAGGTCGGCGGCTGCATCGGCTGGACCGGTTTCGTGGCCCAGCAGGAACTGCCCGCCAAGGTGCTCCAGGACGGCGAGGCGGGGCGGATCGAGATGCACCGGATTCCGGTGGGGGTGGTCGGCTCGATCACGCCATGGAACTGGCCGCTGATGATCGCGATCTGGCACCTGGTGCCGGCGATCCGAACTGGCTGCACGGTCGTGCTGAAACCGTCGCCATATACTCCGCTGGGGACGCTGCGGATGATCGAGCTGATCGCGCAGGCCGTGCCGCCGGGGGTGCTCAACGTGATCTCGGGCGACGATGCGCTGGGCGCGCGCCTAAGCCAGCACGAGGGCATCGACAAGGTGGTTTTCACCGGGTCGATCGCGACCGGCAAGAAGGTCATGGCCAGCGCCGCCCCGACCCTGAAGCGGCTGACCCTGGAGCTGGGCGGCAACGATCCCGGCATCGTGCTGCCCGATATCGACCCGGCCAAGATCGCCGAGGGCATCTACTGGGGCTCGATGATCAACTCCGGCCAGACCTGCGGCGCGCTGAAGCGCCTGTACGTGCACGACTCGATCTATGACCGCATGTGCGAGGCGCTGGTGAAATTCAACGAGCAGGTGCCGATGGGCGACGGTGCGGACGAAAAGAACCTGCTCGGCCCGCTCCAGAACGAGGCCCAGTTCAAGCGGGTGATCGAACTGGTCGACGACGCCAAGGCCGCCGGCGGAAGGGTTCTTTGCGGCGGGCAACCACGATCCGGCCCGGGTTACTTCTATCCGGTGACGTTCGTTGCCGACATCTCGGACGGCACTCGGCTGGTAGACGAGGAGCAGTTCGGGCCGGTGCTGCCGATCATCCGCTACAGCGATGTGGACGATGCGGTGGCGCGCGCCAACGGCACCGAGTTCGGCCTCGACGCCTCGGTCTGGGGCGCCGACCGCGAGAAGGCGGCCGCGATTGCGGCGCGGCTCGAAGCCGGCACCGTCTACATCAACAAGCACGCCGAAATCGCCCCGCACGTGCCGTTCGGCGGCATCAAGTGCTCCGGGGTGGGGCGCGAGTTCGGCGAGGAAGGCCTGGAGGCCTATACCGAGATCAAGGTAATCAACGCCGCGGCGTAGATCAGGAGCGTCTCGATAGCGCGGGTGTGAAAGGGATCGGCTGCCGAACCGATCCTGTCCACTCGCGGCAGAAGCACATGACGGGCCGCGGTTAGCAAAGAACGTCACAATTACTCTTCAACCCGTTGAAAAATATGGTTATCATATTTTGAGTAACGCGTTATCAGTACGCTCCGTAATGGTACGGATTGCACCCGGGCGAGAGGGAACATAGAGTATTCGGCGTGAGACGCGCATGCCACATCGTGTTGGCCTGTCTGCTGGCCTTGCAGCCGGCGGTGCCGCTGTGGGCGGCCGCGCCGGATTGCGAGATGGCGGCGATGCACTCGACCGACGACGGTGGGCACACCCGGCAGCCATGCGATTGCTGCGACGAGGCCGATTGCGCCGCGCCATGCCAGGCGCTGTTCGCCAGCCCGATCGCGCTGCCGCAGCCGTTCGACCTTCGTCACCCGCTCACCGCGGGCGGCTTCACCTCCACCGATTCCGATCAGATACCCGCCGGACACGCCCGTCCGGCGTTCAGACCTCCCATCACTCGCTGACAAACCGGCGTTGAGTATGCCGGGGCGGCCCCGTTCGCCTCGGCCGGTTTGAATGGTTCCGCTTACGGCGGAGCCGGATGCGAGTATCGAGATGACTTCAACAACAATTCTGGCGGATCGCCGTGCGCGGTCTGCGGTGCGCCGCGCGGTTGCGCTCGGCGCCGCGCTGGCGCTTGCGGGCGCCAGCGCCTGGAGTGAGCCCGGCGCCGACGGCTCGTTGACCCTGGGTGCCGCGGAGCAGGCGGCGCTGAGCGCCCAGCCCCTGCTGGACCGGCAGGCCGCGATGGTTCGCGCGGCCGACGAGCGTGCGGTTGCGGCGGCCCGGCTCCCCGATCCCCAGCTCCTGTTCGGCGTTTCCGAACTGCCGGCCAACACCGGCGATCGCTTCCGGTTCGATCGGGACGGCGATACCGACATCATGATCGGGGTGATGCAGGAGTTCCCGCGCGCCGAGAAACGCCGGCTGCGCGGACAGCAGGAGCGGCACGGCGCCGCGGTGGGCCGGGCAGAGCTGTAGGCGTTGGAGCGCCAAATCCGGCGCGAGACCGCGCTGGCCTACCTCGAACTGTGGCTACCGGAACGAGCGATCGAGCTGGTCCAAGACATGATCGCCGAGGCCGAACGCGAGCGCGCGGCGGCCGAGATCGCGGTCCGCGCCGGGAGGGCGCCGCAGGCCGACCTGCTCGCCGCCGAGGTCGAGCTGGAACTGCTGCGGGATCGGACCCGGCAGCTGGAACAGAAAACCGCCGAGGCGCGCGCGCGGCTGGAGCGCTGGACCGGCGAGGCGCTGGGTTCCCTGGCGACCGCGACCCAAGCGCCCGAGCTTCCGGCGCCAGTGGCCCCGAGCGGGCTCGAAACGCACCCGGAAGTGGAAGCGCAGCGGCGCAGTGTCGCTTTCGCCGAGACCGGGCTGCGGTTGGCCGAGCAGTCCTACCGGCCCGACTGGCGATTGGACGTGCGCTACGGCTGGCGCCCCGGTCCCGGATTCTCGGAAATGCTGAGCGTGATGGTCGGCGTCGATCTGCCGCTGTTCAAACGCAATCGGCAGGACCGCGAGGTTGCCGCCGCGCGCGAGAACCTGGCCGCGGTCGAGGCGGGGGAAGCCGACCTGCTGCGCCGATTGCGGGCCGACGCCGCCGCGGCTTACGCGGCCTGGACCGTGGCGGCCGAGCGGCTCGAGCGCTACGACGCCGAGATCCTGCCGAAGGCCAGCGCGCGCACCGCGGCGGCGCTGGCGGCTTATCGCGCCGACCAGACCGAGCTGGCCGCGGTGCTCGGCGCACGCCGTGCGGTGCTGGACGTTCACCTGATGCGGCTCGAGCTCGAGGCGGAAGTGCTCCGCTGGCAGGCCGAGCTGCGTTACCTGAATTCGTGAGGAAGCGATCGTGAAAAACAAACTGATCTGGATCGCCGTCGCCCTGTTCGTCGTCGGAGCGGGCCTCGGCGGAGCCTGGCTGGCGCTGCAACAGCCCGCGCCCCAGCACGAGATGGTGCGGCAGACCGACCCGGATGGGTCGGTGTATTACACCTGCGCGATGCACCCGCAGGTGCGGCGCGCCGAACCCGGCAACTGCCCGGTCTGCGGGATGAAGCTGGTCGAGCGCGAGGACCAGCGGCCCGGGGCGGTCGCGGCCGGCGAGCGCGACGTGCTGTACTGGTACGATCCGATGCGGCCGGACGTGCATTTCGAGGCGCCCGGCAAGTCCCCGTTCATGGACATGGAGCTGGTGCCGAAATACGCGGGCGAGCGCGGCGGAACGGTGGTGGAGATCGACCCGCGCATGGCCCAGAACCTCGGCGTGCGCACCGCGCCGGTCACCCGCGGCGCGTTCTGGCGCCGGGTCGACGCGACCGCGCGGCTGCAGGAGGACGAATACAGCATTCAGGCGATCACGGTGCGCGCCTCCGGCTGGATCGAGCGCCTGCACGTGCGCGCCGAGGGCGACCGCGTCGCGAGAGGCCAGCTCGTCGCCGAGGTCTACGCGCCGGCGATCGACACCGCGCAGCGGGAGCTCAAACTCGCGCTGGAGCTGGACGACCCGGGCCTGATCGAGGCGGCGCGTGCGCGGCTCGTCGCGCTCGGCGTGGACCGGGCTCAGATCGCCGCGCTCGAAGGCCCCGGTGAGGCCCCGCGCAAGGTGCGGATCTACGCTCCGCGCCAGGGCTACGTGTCCGCGCTGGCGGTCCGTGAGGGCGCGGCGGTACAGCCCGACTCGACCATCATGAAGATCGTCAGCCACGACCAGATCTGGGCCATCGCCGAGGTGCCCGAGGCGCAGTCGAGCTGGCTCAGGATCGGCCGCCCGATCGAGGTCAAGGTACCGGCGCTGCCGGGCCGGTCGTTCGAGGGGACGATCGACTACCTCTACCCGGATCTGGAACAGACCACGCGCACGCGGCGGGTGCGCGCGGTGCTGGACAATCCCGAGGAGCTGCTGCATCCGGGCATGTACGCGCAGATGACCCTGTACGGCGGGGCCCGCCGCGGGGTGCTGCTGGCGCCTGCCGAGGCGGTGATCCGTACCGGCCGGCGCAACGTGGTGATCGTCGCCGAGGGCGCAGGGCGGTTCCGGCCGGTCGAAGTCGAGATCGGACCCGAGGACGACGAGCACATCGTCATTCTCGCGGGCCTCGACGAGGGCCAGCCGGTGGTGACCTCGGGGCAGTTCCTGATCGACTCCGAGGCAAGCCTGCTGGGGGCGTACGCGCGGCTGGACAGCGATCCGCCGGCCGGGCGCATGCGCCAGCTCGGCGAAGAAGGCCACCCGGCGCCCTACGGGAGTCACAGCAACCGACCGGCGAAGCGAGAGTCGCAATGATCGCGAGACTGATCCACTGGTCGATCCACAATCGCTTCCTGGTGTTGATGGCGACGGTGCTCATCGTCGCCTGGGGCACCTGGGCGACGCTGACCACGCCGCTGGACGCGATCCCGGACCTCTCCGACGTCCAGGTCATCGTGCGCACGAGCTATCCCGGGCAGGCACCGCAGGTGGTCGAGGACCAGGTGACCTATCCGCTGACGACGACGATGCTGTCGGTGCCGTACGCGAAGACCGTGCGCGGGTATTCGATGTTCGGCGAGTCGTTCGTGTACGTGCTGTTCGAGGACGGCACCGATCTGTACTGGGCGCGCTCGCGGGTGCTCGAGTACTTATCGCAGGTCCAGGGGCGGCTGCCGCCGAGCGCGAGGACCGCGCTCGGTCCCGACGCCACCGGGGTCGGCTGGGTCTACGAGTACGCGCTGGTCGATCGCACCGGGGCCAACGACATCGCGCAGTTGCGCGCGATCCAGGACTGGTTCCTGAAGTACGAGCTGAAGAGCGTTCCCAACGTGGCCGAGGTCGCCACCGTCGGCGGCTTCAATCAGCAGTACCAGATCGTCGTCGACCCGGCCCGGCTGCGCGCGTACCGGATGCCGCTGGATCGGGTCGTGGACGCGGTTCAGCGCGCCAACGCCGAGGCCGGCGGGTCGGTAATCGAGCTGGCCGAGGCCGAGTATATGGTGCGTGCGCGGGGGTATCTGGCGACCCTGGAGGACTTCCGCCAGATCCCGCTGGGCGTGGACGAGGTCGGCACGCCGATCCTGCTGCGCGACGTGGCTTTGGTGCAGAAGGGGCCAGAGATGCGGCGCGGGATCGCCGAGCTCGACGGCGAAGGCGAGGTGGTCGGCGGGGTGGTGGTGTTGCGCTACGGCGAAAACGCGCAGACCACGATCGAGGCGGTCAAGGAAAAACTGCGCACGCTTCAAGCCGGGCTGCCGGACGGGGTCGAGCTGGTCGAGACCTACGACCGCTCCGCGCTGATTCAGCGCGCGGTGGACAACCTTACCACCAAGCTGATCGAGGAGTTCATCGTCGTCGCGCTGGTGTGCGCGGCGTTTCTGTTTCACCTGCGCTCCGCGCTGGTCGCGATCATCACGTTGCCGATCGGGATCCTGGGGGCATTCATCGTGATGCGCTTCCAGGGTATCAACGCCAACATCATGTCGCTGGGCGGGGTCGCGATCGCGATCGGCGCGATGGTCGATGCGGCCGTGGTGATGATCGAGAACGCGCACAAGAAGCTGGAGACCTGGCGGCACAGCAACGACGGTCAGGAGCCCCGAGGCGAACAGCGGCTGGCACTGATTGCCGGCGCCGCGGCCGAGGTCGGACCGGCGCTCTTTTTCAGCCTGCTGATCATCACGCTGTCGTTCGTGCCGGTGTTCACGCTGGAGGCACAGGAGGGACGGCTGTTCGCGCCGCTGGCCTACACCAAGACCTATGCGATGGCGGCCGCGGCGGGTTTGTCGGTCACCTTGATCCCGGTACTGATGGTCGCGTTCATCCGCGGGCGGATCGTCGACGAGCAGGTCAATCCGCTGAATCGCTGGCTGATCGCGGCCTACCGTCCGGTCATCGACGGGGTGCTGGCCTGGCCGCGGCTGACGATCGTCGCCGCGGCGGTGGTGCTGGCCACGAGCGTCTGGCCGGTGCTGCGGATCGGGACCGAATTCATGCCGCCGCTGGACGAGGGGGATCTCCTGTACATGCCGACGGCGCTGCCCGGTCTATCCGTCGGCAAGGCCGCCGAGCTGCTGCAGCAGACCGACCGCATCATCCGCCAGTTTCCGGAAGTCGAGCGGGTGTTCGGAAAGGTCGGTCGCGCCGCCACCGCGACCGACCCGGCCCCGCTGGAGATGGTCGAGACCACGGTCAGGCTCAAACCGCGCGATCAGTGGCGTCCCGGGATGACCACCGAGAAGCTGATCGAGGAACTCGACGCGGCGCTGAAGATCCCCGGCATGGGCAACGTCTGGGTGCAGCCAATCAGAAACCGCATCGACATGCTCGCGACCGGGATCAAGTCGCCGGTCGGGATCAAGATCGCCGGCCCCGATCTGAACGTGATCGAGCGCGTCGGCGCACGCATCGAGACGGTGGTCAAGCAGGTTCCGGGCACCGTGTCGGCGTTCTCCGAGCGGGTCTCGGGTGGGCGCTACGTGGAAATCCGGCCTGATCGCACCGCTGCCGCGCGCTATGGCCTGAATATCGACGACGTGCAGCGCATCGTCGCGGTCGCGGTCGGCGGTGAGACCATCGGCGAGACGGTCGAGGGCCTGGCCCGGTTTCCGATCAACGTGCGCTATCCGCGCGAGCTGCGCGACTCGGTCACCGACCTCAGGCAGCTGCCGATCGTGACCATGGCCGGCGAGACCGTGACCCTGGGACAGGTGGCGACGGTCGAGATCGTCGACGGTCCGCCGATGGTCAAGAGCGAGAACGCGCGCCCGAACGGCTGGGTCTACGTCGACATCCGCGGCCGCGACCTGGGTTCCTACGTGCGCGAGGCGCAGCGCGTGGTGGCCGAGCAGGTCGAGCTGCCCCCCGGTTATTCGATCGCGTGGTCGGGGCAGTTCGAGTACCTGGAGCGGGCCGCCGGCCGCCTCAAGCTGGTGGTCCCGGCGACCCTGGCGATCATTCTGGTCCTGTTGTATCTGGTGTTCCGCAACCTGTGGGAGCCGGTGCTGATCATGGGCTCGCTGCCGCTCGCGCTGGCCGGCGGCATCTGGCTGATTTATCTCTTCGGGCACGACCTGTCGATCGCCTCCGCGGTCGGGTTCATCGCGCTGGCCGGGGTCGCGGCGGAGTTCGGTGTGGTGATGCTGCATTACCTGGACGAAGCGGTTCGCCACCGACAAGCCGAGGGACGACTCGGGGACCGGGTGGCACTGAAAAAGGCCATCATCGAGGGCGCGGTGCTGCGGGTGCGGCCCAAGGCGATGACGGTGGCGGTGATCGTGGCGGGGCTTTTGCCGCTGTTTTGGGGTCAGGGCACCGGGTCGGAGGTGATGCAGCGGATCGCCGCACCGATGATCGGCGGGATGATCACCGCGCCGCTGCTGTCGATGATCGTGATTCCGGCAGTTTATCTGCTCTGGCGGCGGCGCGGTCTGGCGCGCGTTGAAAGGACTTGACCAGGGTGTAGCACCCAGGTTTTACACTTAGCTCCAGAGCATGACTTTTCGGAGGTTTTCCAACATGAAGGTCAGCCAGTTGGCGAAACGCGCCGGGGTTACCCCCGACACCGTGCGCCACTACGTGAAGATCGATCTGCTGAAGCCCCAGCGCAACCCCGAAAACGGTTATCGCGAGTTCGGGCCGAAGGACTTGAGCCGCCTCAAGTTCATCCGCGGCGCGCAGCGGCTGGGGTTCCACCTGGACGAGATCCGCTCGATTTTCGCCTCGGCCGACGGTGGTCACTCGGCGTGCCCCGAGGTGCGCGGCATCATCGCGCGCCGGATCGACGAGACCCGCAAGACCATCGCCGAACTGCAGAATCTGCAGCAGCGGATGGAGCGGGCGGCCGCGGGCTGGGCGGATCTGCCCGATCGCGCGCCCGACGGCCATTCGGTGTGCCATCTGATCGAACGCTGGGAGCACGACGATGAACGCTGAAAGCGTGCGGCTGAAACTGGAAGGCGTGCACTGCGAGTCGTGCCGGGTGCCGATCGAAGCGGCGTTGCGCCAGGTTGAAGGGGTGACCGATGTCAACGTCAACATGGCCTCGCAGCAAGCAGAGGTGCAAGGCGACGCCGCCGCGCAGGACCTGATGTCGGCCGTCGCTCGGGCTGGCTACGCGGCGTCGGTGGCGAGCGACGATCTGAGCGAGGAGGACCGGGCCAGCCAGGCACATTACCGGGCACTGATGCGCAAGACCTGGCTCGCGCTGGGGCTCGGTATCCCGCTGATGATCTTCGGCATGTTCGAATCCGCGGTGGACCTGAGTTGGACCCCGCTGCGCTGGTTCTGGCTGGCGATGTCGGTGGCTACCGGCGCGGTGCTGTGGGCGTCCGGACGCCATTTTTACCTCGGTGCCTGGCACGCATTTTGGGCCCACACGGCGACGATGGACACCCTGATCGCGCTCGGCACCGGGATGGCGTGGCTTTACTCCGCGGTGATCGTGCTGGCTCCGGCGGCGGTGCCCGAGGTCGCGCGCCACGTCTACTTCGAGGCCGCCGCG
>JBFJNB010000077.1:0-8750 GCA_041633655.1 Lysobacterales bacterium
GCCTACGACGTGCACGCCCGGCTGAGCCTGTCCAGCCGGACGCTAACGGAGGCCGCCGCAGAGGCGCTGGCAACGGTGGCCGCGCTGGGCGGCTCCGCCGGCCTCATCGCGCTGGCGCCAACGGGCGAGCCGGTGCTCGCATTCAACTCCGGGGGCATGTTCCGCGGCTGGTCCGGCCCCGACGGCCGCCTTCACGTCGCCATCAAGTAGGGGCCGGGGCCTTTCTTAGACCGCGCGGAGGTACCACTCGAAGTCGCGGTTGGTGATCTCCGCGTGAAACCGGTCGCATTCCTCGCGCCGGCAGGTCGCGTACACCTGGTGGTACTTCGAGCCGAAGTACTCGGGCAGGATGCTGCCCTCCCCGAACGCGGCCAGCGCCAGCTCCCAGCGGTCGGGCAGGGTGACCCGCTGCTCGACCGGTTCGCCGGTGGCGACCATCGGGCCGGGATCGAGTTTCCCGGCGATGCCATGATGCAGTCCGGCCAGCACCGCCGCCATCGTCAGGTAGGGGTTGGCGTCGGCGCCGGCGACGCGGTGCTCGACCCGGGTGTTCTCGGGCGCCGACAGCGGGATCCGCAGCGCCAGGTGGCGGTGGTTCGTACCCCAGGTCGGCGCCAGCGGGGTATAGGTGCCGGGGCCGAAGCGGCGGTACGAATTGGCGTTCGGGGCGAACACCGCCATACTTTCCGGCAGCGCCGCGATCAGCCCGCCGATCGCGTGGCGCAGGGTATCGGAGAACGGCCCGTCCGCGCTTTCGCCGGCGAACACGTTGCGGCCGTCCCGATCCAGCAGGCTCATGTGGATGTGCAACCCGCAGCCGGCGTAGTCCGCGAACGGCTTGGCCATGAAGCTCGCCGCCAGGCCATGGGCCCGGGCCGCGGCCTTGACCACCCGCTTCAGCAGCACCGCGTGGTCGCACGCGAGCACCGGGTCGGGCACGTGGTGGAGGTTCACCTCGAACTGGCCCGGTGCGAACTCGGACAGCGCGGCGCCGGCCGGGATCGACTGCGCCTCGCACCAGTCGGCCACCGCGCCCAGCATCGGATCGACATCGACCAGGTCGTCCAGGGTGGCGAACTGGAGTCCGTCCTGGGGGAGATCTGAGCCCGGGATACGGCTCAAGCGCGGTTGGAAATCGCCGTCGGAGTGCTCGATCAGATAGAACTCCAGTTCGGTCGCGACCACCGGTTGCAGCCCGAGATCGGCCAGCGCCTTCAGCGTCCGTCGCAACACCTGGCGCGGATCGGCGAAATAGGGCGTGCCGTCCAGTTCGCACAACTCCAACAGCGCCTGGGCGGCCGGCTGCCGCGCCCACGGCAGCGGTGCCAGCGAACCGGCCACCGCGCGGGCCTTGATGTCGGGGTCGCCGTCGCGACCGCCGTAGGGCACCCGGGTGTAGGTCGCTCCCTTGGTGTCCAGGATCACCGTGGAAGCGCAGAAATTGACCCCCCCGCCAAACACCTTGTCGAATTCGTCCGGTCCGATCCGCTTGCCGCGCAGCACACCGTTCATGTCCGGGATCAACAGCTCGATCATCCGGGTTTCCGGGACCGCTTCCAGGTAACGCCTCAGTTCGGCCGACGCCGCGGTATCGTTCATGAGCGCAGCCGGATCCAGGCGGACTTGGTCTGGGTGTAGCTCAGGTAGCTGTCCAGGCACTTGTCGCGCGCGTGCCCGGACTGCTTGTAGCCGCCAAACGGTTGCGTCATGTCGCCGTCCTCGTAGCTGTTGACCCAGATTACGCCGGCCTCGATCGCCTTGATCAGCCGGAACGCGCGGTCGATGTCGCGGGTCCAGACCCCGGCAGCAAGCCCGTAGATCGTGTCGTTGGCGATCTCGACGGCCTGCTCGACGCCGTCGAACGGGATCACGCTGGCGACCGGACCGAAGATCTCCTGGCGCGCGATCGTCATCTTGTTGTCGACGTTGCCGAACAAGGTCGGGGCGACGTAGGCGCCGCGCTCCAGGCCGGCCGGCGCCTCGCCGCCGAAGTGCAGCGTAGCGCCCTCGCGCTTGCCGGCCTCGATCAGCCCCAGTACTCGGCGCTGCGCCTCGCGGGTCACCAGCGGTCCCATGTTGGTTTCGGGGTCGAGCGGCTCGCCGGGCACGTAGGCATTGCGCCCGTTGGAGATGAAGCGCTCGATGAACTCGTCGTAGATCGGGCGCTCGACCAGCAGCCTGGAGCCTGCGCTGCAGACTTCGCCCTGGTTGGCGAACACGCCGTCGTAGGCCGCCGCGACCGCGCGCTCCAGATCGGGCAGGTCGGCCATGAACACCTGCGGCGACTTGCCGCCGCACTCCAGCGCCACCCGCTTCATGTTCGACTGCCCGGCATAGGTCAACAGCAGTTTGCCGACCTCGGTCGAGCCGGTGAAGCTGATTTTGACCACGTCTGAGTGAAGCGCCAGCGCCTTGCCGGCGACCTCGCCGATCCCGTTGACCACATTGAATACCCCAGGTGGCCCGCCGGCCTCGACGAACAGCTCGGCAAACTTGAGCGCGCTCAGCGGCGACTCCTCGGCCGGCTTCAGCACCACGCTGTTGCCGGCCGCCAGTGCCGGGGCGATCTTCCACGCGGCCATCAGCAGCGGATAGTTCCATGGCGTGATCGCCCCGACCACCCCGAGCGGTTCCCGCAGCACCAGGTGCACCGCGTCGTCGTCGGTGTTGGTGACCTGACCGCCGACCTTGTCGATGCACTCGGCCATGAAGCGGATCGTGTCGATCACCGCGGGTAGGTCCTCGGCGATCACGTCGCCGATCGGCTTGCCCATGTCCAGGGTCTCCAGCACCGCCAGTTGCTCGGCGCGTTCGTCGACCAGGTCGGCAAATCGGTACAGGGTCTCCATTCGCTCGCGCGGAGCCAGCCGCGACCAGACACCCTCCTTGAACGCGCGTTTGGCCGCGGCCACCGCTTGGTCGACGTCCGCGGCCTCGCCGGCGGCCATCTCGGCCAGGGTCTCGCCGGTGGCCGGGTTGATCGTGGGAAACCGCCCGCCGGCGCACGCGTCGGTGAACTCGCCGTCGATGAACAGGCGTGTTTCGAGGCGCTTGCGCGCGGCGTCGGCGACCTCGTGCCAGCGAGCCCGGTCGTTGGTTTCCAGGGTTGCGAGACTCATCCTGCCTGCCTCCTGTGATTGGCATCACTGATGGATTGACGTCCGACGATCAGCGCATCGACGGCGACGCAGCCGCCGGGTGTGACGATCACCGGGTTTACGTCGGCCTCGGCGATGGTCGATCCCAAGGCCGCCGCGAATTGCGAGAAGCGGGCCGCGGCGTGGCAAAAATCCTCGATTGCCGGTGCCGGCCCGCGGGCCGGCGGATCGAGCCGGGCGCGGCCGTTCAGTCGCTCGAGCAGCCGCCGCGCGGTGGCCGCATCGAACGGCGGCAGCGCGTAGCCCACGTCGCGGATCTGTTCCAGGTCGGTGCCGCCGAACCCGAGCACCACCAGCGGTCCGAACTGCTCGTCGTGGACCATCCCGAGCATCAGCTCGAGGCCCGGCTCGACCATCGGCGCGATCAGCGCGCGGGGCCCGAGGCGCGCCGCCAGTTCCCGGTAGCCGGCGAGCAGCGCCTGCTCGTCGGTCAGGTTCAGCCGGACCCCGTCGCGTCTGGCCTTGTGCGCGATCCCGGCGGTCGCGGTTTTCAGCGCCACCGGGTAGCCGAGCGCGCGGGCGGCACTCAGCCCCGCGCGCGCGTCCTCGACGATCCGGGCCGGATTGACCGGCACCCCGAACTCGGAAAGCAGCGCGCCAGCCTCGAACTCATCCAGGGTCTCGCCGGCGCCGAGCCGCGCGCGCCAGCGCGCCCCGCGCTTGCGGTCGATCCGCTCCGGCGCGAGCCGGGGGCGGGCGCGGTGATCGCGGTGGCCGAAAGCGCAGCGGACCGCGACCAGGAACGAACGCACTCCGTCCAGCACCGGGAATCCGGCCCGGGTACTGTCGACCACCAGTGGGTCCGAGCCGGTGCCCTGGCGGTTGGCGACCAGCGCCGCCGGCTTGCCGGTGGCCTCGTGCCCGCGTTGCAGGTATTCGAGGTAGGAGGAATAGATCCGCCCGCCCGGCGCGCGGTCGTGCACCACGGCGCCAAGCGCCGCGTTCGGGTCGGCGAGCAAGGTGGCGAAGCATTCGGCCATGTTACGGTCCGAGCCCGGTCCGCCGCGGCTCCAGCCGTCGAGCGGGTTGACCGCGACCAGGCCCGGGTCGAGCAACTCATCCAGGCGTTCCCGGGTGGCGTCCCCGATCTCGGCCAGCGGCACCCCGGCGCGCTCGGCCAGGTCGATCAGAAGCTCCCGCTCGCCGCCGGAGTCGTGCAGCGCGACCAGCGCGCCCGCGCCGATGCGGTGCGGCTGGGCCAGCAGGATCAGCGCGCTGGCGAGCTCGTCCATGTCGTCGACCCGTTGCACCCCGTAGCGATCGAACAGCGCGTCGAACGCGCCGTCGCGCCCGGCGATCGCGCCGCTGTGGGAAACGGTCAGCCGAGCCGCCAGTTCGCTGCGCCCGACCTTGAGCGCGACCACCGGAACCCCGCGCCGCTCGGCTTTCTCCAGCGCTCGGATCAGCCCTCGTGGATTGCGCGCGGTTTCCAGGAACAGGCCCACCACCCGGGTCTCGGGAAGGTCCAGCGCGAAATCCAGGTACTGATCCAGGGTCACCGACAGCTCCTGCCCGGTGGAGACCGCCAGGTTGAAGTCGATCCGCTCGTCGCAATCGACGATCCCGCACATCCCGGAGCCGGAGTGGCTGATCAGGGTGACGTTGCCTGTCTCGCGGTGCTCGCGGGTGTCGAAGCCGCAGGCCCAGACCCGATCGCGGAAGTTGTAAAAGCCCATCGCGTTGGGGCCGCAGACCAGCAGGCCGGCGGCGCGGACCCGGGCGGCGACGCGCTCGGCCAGGTACGGCTCGGCGTCGTCTTCGAGCACCAGCGCCGAGACGATCGTCGCCGCGCGCGCGCCGTGGGCGATCGCCTGTTCCAGCGCCGCCTCCAGGCGCGCCTCGCCGACGGCGAAGATTACGTGCTCGACGGTTTCGGGCAGCGCCTCCAACGAGGGGTGGCAAGCGATCCCGAGCACCGATTCGCGGCTCGGGTTGACCGGGTACAGGCGCCCCGGAAAGCCGCCGCGGACGAGATTCTCCATGCTCCGGCGACCGACCGAGCCCGGGCGCTCGCTGGCCCCAAGCACCGCGATGGATCGGGGCTTCAGCAGAGGGTCGAGACGATGCGCCATGGTTTGAGCCGGTTCAGTAATCCGGAGCGGGCGTCATCCGCTTGCGCGGCGGATCGAAGAACACGCCCTCGACCACCCGGCAGCGGGCCATGACCCGGCTCCATTTCAATTCCCGCTGATAATAGATCTCGGCCCACAGTTCGTCACCGGGCTCGCCGTGCGGCATCTCGAGCGAGGCCAGCGCGATGTTGGCCTTGGCCGACGGCGACCAGAGCGCCGAGGTCACGGTGCCGGCGAACTTCTTGCCCTTGGCGTAGATGAAAGAGGCGTGCGCCGGCTTGTTGCCCTCGATGTCGAGCTTGACCAGGCGGTAGCGCGAGCCGCGGGCCTTCTCCTCGACCAGCGCGCGGCGGCCGGTGAAGTGGGGTTTTTTCAGATCCACCAGCCAGCCCAGGCCCAATTCGTACGGTGAACGGGTGCGATCCGGGCGCACCGCCTGGTCGGCCGGCAGGAAATCGACCTGGGCCTGGATGAAACCGGCCTCGATCCGCGCCATCGCCAGTGCACGCTCACCCATCGGGCGGATGCCGTGCTCGGCGCCGGCGGCGAACAGCCGATCCCACAGCGCCTCGGCCAGCTCGGGCCCGATCCACAGTTCATAGCCCAGATCGCCGGTGAACCCGGTCCGCGAGACCATCAGCTCGCCACCCTCGAACGGGTAGAAGCGCAGCCCGAACGGGGTCAGGGTCTCGATCCGGTCGAGCCCCATTCGTTTCAGCACCGCGCAACTGGTCGGGCCCTGCAGCGCCAGCGCGGCCACCTCGTGGGTGACCTCCCGGATCTCGACGTCGAACCCCACGGCCGAGGTAAGCAGCCAGTCGAGGTGGCGCTCCTGCGCGCACAGGCGGTAGACGCCGGGGCGCAGATGGAACACGGTGCCGTCGTCGATCACCTGCCCCCGGTCGTCGCACCAGACGCTGTAGCCGACCCGGCCGGGCTTGATCTTGGCCACATCGCGGGTCAGCAGGCGATTCATGAACTCGACCGAATCGGGCCCGGCGATCGAGAGCTTGTTCATCGCGGTCAGGTCGAACACCGCGCACGCGTTGCGGCAGGCGAAGTACTCCAGCGCGACGTCGAAATAGCGCGCCGCCGACAGGTAGTCGTGCCAGCGGTTCCACTCCCCGGTCTGGTTCAGCCGCTCCGAGCGCGAGTGGAACGGGGATGGATAGACCGCCTTCAGGTAATGGTCCTTGGAGTTCATCGTTTCAGATCCCTGAGCAGCGTATCCGCCGCGTTGCGCCCGGCATGGCCCATGACGCCCCCGCCGGGGTGGCAGCCGGCCCCGCACAAATACAGCCCCGGCAACGGCATCGCATACTGGGCCGCGCCCGGGAACGGACGCAGCATCAGCGCCTGATCGAGCACGAACTCGCCGTGGTGCCAGTGGCCGCCCTCGATCCGGAACTCGCGCTCGATATCGACCGGGGTCAGCAACTCGCGGGCCACCACCCGGCCGCCGATCCCAGGCGCGTATTGTTCCAACACCGCCATCACCCGCTCGGCGAACGCCTCCCGCTGGCCGTCCCAGCCGCCGTCCACGTGGTACGGGGCATACTGCGCGACCGCCGACAGCACGTGCTTTCCTGACGGGGCCAGGCTCGGATCGGAAACGCTCGGTAGCGTGATCTCGAGCGCCGGTTCGGGCGAGAAACGCCGGTACTTGGAGTGATCGAACGCGCGCTCCAGGTATTCGAGGTCGGGGGCCACGACCAGGCGTGCGCCGAGCCGCGCGGGGTCCAGACCGGTGAATTCGGGCAGCCCATCCAGCGCCAGGTGCAGCTTGGCCGCGTGGCCGCGCATCCGCAGGTGCTGAACGCGGCGCGCGAAACCGGCGTCCAGGTTGCGAGCCCCGACCAGCCCGAACAGGGTCGTGCGGGGGTCGGCATTTGAGACCACGAGCGTTGCGTCGAGGCGCTCGCCAGAGGCCAGTTCGACCCCGCCGACGCACCCGTCCTCGACGAGGATCCGCGCCACCTCGCTCGCGGTCCTGATCTCGACCCCGCGGGCTGTCGCGCTGGCCGCGAGCGCGGCCGCCACCGCGCCGATGCCGCCGACGGGCAACGCCAGCGCGCCGGCTTTGCCGTTGACCGCGCCGCTGGCGCGATGCAGCGCGTTGAGCACGCTGTTGTTGGAGCGCGGTCCGAGCTGGTTGCCGAGGACCGCGTCCAGGGCCAGCGCCCCCTGGAGCAGCGGGTGCTCGAAGTTCTCCCGCAGCACGTCGTAGATGTTGATCCCGGCGATGCGCAGGAACTCGCGCATCCGTTTGCGCCCGAGCAGGCGCAGGTCGAGCGCGAGCCGCGCGATGCCGAGCCAGTCCCGGTGGCCGCCAGCGGCGATGCGCGGCGGTGCCCGCCGATGCAATCGGCCGAGCAGCGCGGCGAAGCGCCCCATCCGCTCGCGGTAGGCACCGAGGGCGCTCTGCTCGGCGGCGGAAATGCCCGCTCCCGCGGCGCCCCCGCGGCTCAATGTCAGGTGGTCGCCGTCGGCGGCCAGCGCGACCGTGTCCAGGTCCTCGGCCGCGTATTTCAGCCCATGCTCAGAAAGCTCCAGTTCGCGCGCGATCCCCGGATCCAGCAGATACAGGAGGTGCGCGCAGGCCGAAACCTTGAAGCCGGGCGCGAACTCGCGGGTCGCCGCCGCGCCGCCGACCTCGGCGGCCGCCTCCAGCACCGTCACCGGATGACCTTTGGCGGCCAGGTACGCGGCGCAGACCAGGCCGTTGTGGCCGGCGCCGACGATGATCACCCGCTCAGTCATCGGGCCATCCCTCCGGCACCGTGTTGGGGCGCCGCATGTCGATCAGGATTTCGCGCGCGGCGTTGGCCCCGGGAGCGGCCATCACGCCGCCGCCGGGATGGGTGGCCGAGCCGCACATGTAAAGCCCGCGGACCGGCCCGCGGAACTGCGCGTAGCCGGGAAACGGGCGGTTGAAGAACAACTGATCCAGGGTCAGCTCGCCCTGGAAGATGTTGCCCTCGGTCAGCCCCACCTCGGCCTCCAGTTCGCGCGGGGTGCGTACCTCGGCGTGCAGGATCAGGCTCTTGAAGTTCGGGCTGTGCTCGGCGATCTGGTCGATCACGGTCTGGCCGAACGCGTCGCGGTCGGCGTCGGTCCACTCGCGCCCGTTGACCTTGGGCGGAACATACTGCACGAACACCGACATGTAGTGCTTGCCGGGCGGGGTCATCGTGGGATCGGTCAGCGATGGGATCAGCATGTCCACGTACGGGTCGCGCGACCAGGTGCCGTTCTTCCAGTCGTCGTAGGCCTGTTCCAGGCGGTCGATCGAGTCGATCAGGTGCATGTCGGCGCGCAGCAGCGGGTGGTCGCGGCCCAGCACCGGGAACTCGGGCAGCCCGTCGAGCGCGATGTTGAGCTTGCCGGAAGATCCCCGGATCTTGAAATTGCGTGCCTTCTCCACGACCTCGGGGGGCAGGTCGCCCGAGTCCATCAGGTTCAGGAACGTGCGCTTCGGATCGAGGTTGGACACCACCCGTTCGGCGGCGATCTCCTCGCC
>JBFJNB010000078.1:0-8701 GCA_041633655.1 Lysobacterales bacterium
CACGGCAGCTCGACCCCCAGGTTGGACGCCGACCACCACTCGAACCCGGCCCCGTCGACGTGCGCGTACAGCCCCGAGCGGGGTCGCGACAGGCGTGGTTCCGGGGTCTCGTCGGGCACGAACAGGGTTCCGTCTGCGCCGAGATCGGCCGCCGCCAGCAGCGTATAGATTACGCCCTGGAGCCGGTCCTGGACCGCGGTGCGGGCGCTGTCGCGAAACGCCGCGTCCAGCGCCGCCCCGGTGGCCCCGAGGAACGCGATCAGCGCCAGGCTCGCCGCCAGCGTCAGGCGGGCGCTCAGCGACAAAGGATGGACCCGCATATTGCACAAGTTCCGCTGGGCGATCGTGATTTACCGAGTTCCATCAATGGATTACGTGATCACTGGGCGTTAGAGAATGCAGATTGTAGCGCTGCTGGTTTGTCGCCCGATTCACGTCAACCGGCGCGGAAGCGGTAGCCCCTCCCGCGCAGGGTTTCGATCGGCTTTTCCTTGCCAGTCGGGTCGAGCTTCTTGCGCAGCCGTCCGACGAACACCTCGATCACGTTGGAGTCGCGGTCGAAATCCTGATCGTAGATGTGCTCGGTCAGGCGGGTCTTGGAGACGACCTCGCCGGCATGCAGCATCAGGTACTCCAGCACCTTGTATTCGTACGAGGTCAGCTCGATCGGCTCGCCGTCCACGGTAAGCTGCTGGCTGCCGGTGTCGAGCGCGATCGTGCCCGATTCCAGCACCGAGCGCGCCCAGCCGGCGGAGCGCCGCACCAGCGCGTTGAGCCGCGCCAGCAGCTCCTCGACCTGGAACGGCTTGACCAGGTAGTCGTCGGCGCCGGTTTCCAGCCCCTGGACCTTGTCCTCCCAGTCCCCACGCGCGGTCAGGATCAGGATCGGGAAGCGCCGGTCGGCCTCGCGCAGGCGGCGGATGACGTCCATCCCGCTGAGTTTCGGCAATCCCAAATCGACGATCGCCACGTCCAGCGGATACTCCATCCCGAAATAGAGCCCCTCCTCGCCGTCGGCGGCGACGTCCACCGCATAGCCCTCGCGCTTCAGGCGCGCGGCCAGAGTTTCGCGCAGCGCCGCCTCGTCTTCGATCAGTAATACCCGCATTCGATGTTTATAGCTTGCTTGGAGAGTCAGGATCCGCGGCGACCGGTGCCCCACCGGCCGGTCGCAGACTAGTTGGCGCGCTTGCCCCGGACCCGATCGCCGCGGACCCGCACGGTGCGCACGCGTCCGTCCTGGGTCAGGACCTTGACATAGTGCACCTCGCGATCGCTCTGGATCTCGGTGCGCGCCGACAGCACCTTGCCGCCGGTTTCCCGGCGCACCTTGTCGACCGCCTCGGACAGCGACATCGCGTGCGCCAGCCCCACGGCCAGGGCCAGCGTCAGCGCGAGCAGTGTTTTGGTCAGGCGGTTGAACATATCGTCTATATTATCAGGCCATCGGCCGAATCGCGGGCCACTTGGCAACGGAGGTCAGCCTACGGCGCGCAAGCTTAATGGCCGCTGAATCGTTTTTTCAGGTTTTCGTCAGGCCGGGCTGAGATCGGTGCCGTGCCACGCTCTCAGGTGCTGTCGCAGGCGGTCCAGGTCGGCCGCCATGTCGAGCCGCCGGGTGGGTCGGGCCAGCAGTTCGGACAGCGCCGGCGGCGGCGCGACCGGCGCGCCGATCAGCGGCTCCACGATCTGCTCGAATTTGGCCGCGTGCGCCGTGGCCAGCAGGATCCAGTCCTCGTCGCCGGCGGCGCGCAGGTCGCCATAGACCGCATAGCCGGTCGCGGTGTGCGGGCACATCGCGCGGCCGAGTTCCGAGTGCGCGGCGTGGATCGCGGCGCGAATGCGCTCGTCGTCCACCGCGTAGGCGCTGATCTGGTCGCTCAGCTCCTCGATCCCCGGAAACAGATGCCGCAACCGCTCCATGTTGCTGGGGTTGCTGACGTCCATCGCGCTGGCCAGGGTGGGAATCGTCTCGCCCGGCTGCCACCGCCCGGTGTCCAGATAACGTGGAATGGTCGCGTTGGCGTTGGTGGCCAGCGCGATGCGCCCGATCGGCAGGCCCAGGCGCCGGGCCCAGATGCCGGCCAGCGCGTTTCCGAGATTGCCGGTGGGCACGATGAAGTTAGCCGGCCGGTTCGTCGCCCGCTGGTGTTCGAGGCTGGCACGCGCGTAGTAGGCCATCTGCGGCAGCAGCCGCCCGATGCTGATGCTGTTGGCCGACGTCAGCGGAACCTCGGCGGTCAGCTCCGGGTCGAGGAACGCCTGCTTGACCAGCCGCTGGCAATCGTCGAAGTCGCCGTCGACCCGCAGGCTGAGCACCCGCTCAGGCCAGCAGGTCAACTGGTGTTCCTGGCGCGGGGATACCCCGTCGCGCGGATACAGCACCACCACCCGCAGCCGCGCGCGGGCGGCGCAGGCGGCCGCGACCGCGCTGCCGGTGTCGCCCGAGGTCGCCACCATCACCGTCGGCAGCGGGTCGGCGTCGAGGCGTTCCAGGCACGCGGCCAGGAAACGGGCGCCGACGTCCTTGAACGCCGCGGTGGGACCGTGAAACAGCTCCAGCACCTTAAGCCGCGGATCGGCAGTGGCGATCAGCGGAATCCGAAAATCCAGCGCCTCCCGACAGATCGACGAGAGCGCCGCGGCCAGCGGCGAGCCTTCGAAGAACGGCTCGAGCAGCCGGGCGGCGACGTCGGCGGTCGAATCCCGGCCGTCGAAATCCGAGCGGTCGAAGCGCGGGAACCGCTCCGGCACGTACAGGCCGCCGTCGGGCGCGAGCCCCGAATTGATCGCCTCGGCGAGGGCCACTGCCGCCTGCGGGGTGCGGGTGCTGGCGAACCTCATGAGGGGGCCACGAACATCTTGCTGCCCCTTACTCCGACTCGTTGTCGGCCAGCGCTTCGGGGGACGGCACCACGCGCGCGCCCGGGCAGGCTACCGGCGAGGTGATCGTGGTCGACTCCACGTCCGCCGCGGTGAACGCGGCGGCCATCGCCTCGCCGCCGGCGATCGCCGCGGTTTCGGTGCGGAACCAGGCGAACACGCTCGGCCCCGACCCGGACACCGAGCAGCCCAGCGCGCCGGCATCGAGCGCGGCCGCTTTGGCGGCGCCGAAGCCGGGTATGCGCCTGGCGCGCCGGTCCTCGACCAGCAGATCGACCAGGCACTCGCCGATCACGTCGATGTCCTTGCTGTGGCAGGCGGTGATGAATGCGGCCAGATTGGCCATCTGCTTCACCGCGGTCTCGCGCTGGAACGTGTCGGGCAGGTCGCCCCGCGAGCCGCGCGTCTCGATCTGCAGGTGCGGGCGCACCACGGTGCAGCGCAGCCGGTTGGGCACTGGAATCTGCAGCGGCCGGCGGTGGCCGGCCGGACCCACCGCGGCCAGCCCGCCGAGCAGCGACGCGGCGACGTTGTCGCCGTGCTCGTTGCCGCTGCCGGTGGCGGCCATCTCGCCGGCCAGCGCGTAGGGATACAGTGCGGCCAGCGGCAGGTGGATCTTCAGCATCTGGTTGACCGCGACCACCGCGCCCACCGCGGAAGCCGCCGAGCCACCGAGCCCGGAGCCGAGCGGAATGCCCTTGTCGATGTAGATCTCGAACCCCGCCTCGAGCTCCAGGTCGACCACCATCGCCGCGACCGCAGCCGCCGCGGTATTCGACTCGGGGTCCAGCGGCAGGTCCTCGACCACCCCGGTGACCGACACCACCCGAATTCCGGGCTCGGCGCTGCGCTCGACCGTGACCTTGTCCCCGGCACCCTGGATCGCGTGTCCGAGCACGTCGAAGCCGACGGCCACGTTGCCGACGCTGGCCGGTGCGTAGACCGAGACCCGCTTCGTGTTTCCTAGCGCCGGTCGTTCCATGGCTTCCCGACTTTCCTCAGATCCTCGCGCCAAGCATCGAACACAGCCGCAGCAGGTCCGCGAACACCCCGGCCGCGGTCACCGCCGGGCCGGCGCCGGGGCCGCGCACGATCAGCGGATTGCGGTCGTAGCGCGCGGTGGTGTAGCGCACCACGTTGTCGGTCAGGTCGATTTGGGCGAACACGTGGTCGCTCGGGACCTCGACCAGCCCGATCCGGCCGCGCCCGGCGCGGTCCATGCGGCCGACGAACCGGAGCACCTGGCCGCGCTCCACGGCCGCCCGGTAGCGCTGGGCCATGGTTTCGTCGTGCTTGGCAAGTCCTTTCAAGAAATCCTCCACCCCGCCGCCGGTCAGATCGGGCGGCGTCAGGCTCTCGACCTCCAGATCGCCGAGGTCGAGCTTGATCCCCACTTCCCGCGCCAGGATCACCAGTTTGCGCGCTACGTCCATGCCCGACAAGTCATCGCGCGGATCCGGCTCGGTATAGCCTTCGTTCCAGGCGTCCCGTACCAGCTCGGAAAACGGCCGGCTGGCGTCGAATATATTAAACAAATAGGCCAAAGTGCCAGAGAGGATGCCCTCGATCGACTCGATCCGATCGCCCGTCTGGCGCAGGTCCCTGAGCGTCTGCACCACCGGCAGGCCGGCGCCGACGTTGGTTTCGTACAGATAGCGGGCGCCGGCAGCGCGCGCGGCGCGGCGGATCTCCCGGTACACCGAATAATCGGCCGCGTTGGCTTTTTTGTTCGCGGTGATCACGTTCAGCCCCTGTCCGAGCCACCCGGCGTGGCGCAGCGCAACCTCCTCGGAGGCGGTCAGGTCGATCAGCACCGCGTGCGGCAGGTGATCAGCGTGCACGTGCGCGGCCAGCGCGTCCAGGTCGGTGGCCACCGCGGACTGCTCGAACGCGACGCGCCAGTCGGCGGGCGCGATCGAGGGATCGGCCAGCACCATCTCCCTGGAGCGCGCGATCGCCCGGACCCTGATGTCCACGCCGGCCTCGGTCCGCAGCCGGTCCAGTTCGCCGGCGAGCTGATCCAGCAGCGCGCCGCCGACGTGCCCGGTGCCGAGAATCCCGACCGACACCGTCTGCGGCGACAGGTAAAACGCCGAGTGCACCGCGCGCAGGCCCCGCTGCACGTCCTCGTGGTCGATCACCGCGGAGATGTTGCGTTCGGACGAGCCCTGGGCGATCGCGCGCACGTTGATCCCGGCGTCGGCCAGCGCGGTGAAATAGCGCGCCGCGATCCCCGGCTGGCCGGCCATCGAGTCGCCGACCACCGCCAGGATGCTCACCTCCTCGGTCGGCAGGATGCGCTGGATTTTGCCGCTGGCCAGTTCCGACGAGAACTCCTCGTTGAGCTTCTCGACCGCGGCTCCCGCGGCGGCGGCCTCCACGCACACGCAGATCGAGTGCTCGGAACTCGCTTGCGAAATCAGCACCACCGAGATCGCGCCGCGCTGCAGCGCGCCGAACACCCGCCGCGCGGTCCCCGGCACCCCGATCATCCCGGCGCCCTCGATGTTGACCAGCGCCAGCCCGTCGATCGAGGTGATGCCCTTGATCCGGAACTCCTCGTCGTCGCGCTCGCCGATCAGGGTTCCGGGGTGGTCTGGGTGGAAAGTGTTGCGGATCCGAATCGGGATCTGCAGCTCGATCGCCGGCGCCAGCGTCTTGGGGTGGATCACTCGGGCGCCGAAATAGGCCAGCTCCAGCGCCTCGTCGTAGGACAGCTTGTCGAGCACCAGCGCGTCCGGTACCAGCGCCGGATCGGCGCTCATCACCCCGTCGACGTCGGTCCAGATTTCGATTTCGCGCGCCCCCAGCAGCCGCCCGATGATCGCGGCGGAGAAATCGCTGCCGTTGCGCCCCAAGGTCGTCATCCGCCCGCCCGGCTCGCGCGCCACGTAGCCAGGCACGACCCAGCAGTCTCCCCGGTCCGCGGCGTGATCGGCCAGCAGCCGCGCGCTCTCGGACCAATCTACCTCCGGGCCCATCTCGCCCCGGGTGACCAGCATGAACTCGCGCGGATCGACGAACCGCGCCTCGCGGCCCTGTCTGGCGAGATGCGCCGCCAGCAGCCCGGCCGACCAGAGCTCGCCCATCCCGGAGACCAGATCGCGCACCGGGGCGCCGGCGAAGCGGGCCAGGCGCACCGCGTGCAGCAGGTCGTGCAGGTCCTCGAAGTTTCGGTCCAGCGACTCCGGTATCGTCCCGATCAGCTCCCGGTGCACCCCATACTGGTGCTCTTCGAGGTCTTTCAGGCCGTCGTCGAACGCGGCCCCGGCTTCAGCCTGCTGCAGCAGACCCAGCAGGCGGTCAGTCACCCCGCGCATCGCCGACACCACGACCGCCAGCCGGGGCGCCTTGCTGGCGCCGATCAGCGCGCCGACCGCGCGGTAGTGCCCGGCCGAGGCCACCGAGCTGCCGCCGAACTTGTAAACCACCCACGGCGACGACGCGCCGTTGCCACCCGTAGCCATCAGAAGACCTCCGCGATCATGCAGCGCAGGCTGCCGCCGGCTTTCTCGATCTCGTCCAATGCCACCGGCCGGAGCCGAAAACCGTGCGCGGCGAAAAACTCCAGGCTCTCGGGCCGCAGCGCATCGAACGCGCGCTGGCTCAGCAGCACCTCGGTGCTCGTGACCGCGATCGAATTGGCGACGAAGGCGGCTTTTTCGGCGTCGCTGACCCACAGCGTCGCGCCGGCGTAGAGCCGCTCGATGGCTTGCGCCGCGGCGTCGCCCAGCGACGGCCGATGGGCGACGCAGGCGCGCCCGGCGAGCACCGCCATCACCACGTTGGTGTGGTACTCGCCCGGGGCCAGATCGAAGCGCAGCGTCGCGGTGAGCCCGAGTGCCGCGTGCATCGCACGCGCGCCGGCCTCATCGACCCGTTCGCTCATACCGCAGAAGCCCAGCATGCGGGCGCGGTCGATGATCAGCGGCCCGGTCAGCTCGGCGACCACCCCGGTCGGCGACAGGTCCTCGATCCGGTAGCCCATCAGGTCGGCAAAAAAATGTCGGATGTCCGCGCGCGCGGCCTCGCGCTGGCGCACCGGGTAGCGCATCGCGCCGATCACCAGCGCGCCGGGCACGGTCGCGAACGCGTTGTTCGGGAACACCCCGTCCGGGGCGTCCGCGAGCGACGGGAAGCAGATCGTCGGCACCCCGCAGGCCCGGATCGCGTCGGCCAGCGCGTGCTGCTGGGCCAGCGCCCGGGCCGAGTCCACTGTGCTCGCGGCATTGAGATATTGGTTGTCGGCGCCGGTGTCGGGACACACCGTGAAATGCTCGTCGATCACCAGCATCGCGGCGCGCATCGTCGCCGGGCCCGCGGCCGGGGGCGACGCGGCGGCGGCGTCCAGAAATTGGATCGGATCGGTGGTCAGCACGTTTGCGGTCGCGAAAAAAGCGGTCAGTCTAGCGCGGATGCGCGTGCAAGTCGCCAGCGGCGTGATTCACCCAGGCTGGCATCCAGACCGGGAGTCCCGGTAGACTCCCGCTGGCGCGGCGCCCGGACCGCTCTCCGCCTCGGCGGCGGGCACGGTGGGCGGGGCGCAGATCGTCGGCAAATCGAGGTAATTCATGACAGCGAACACAGCGGCCGCGGCGGTCGTTTTCGGGATAGTGAGCCGATGAGCAGGATCCACGTGGTCGACCGCGACGGCGAAGAGCACGAAGTCGACGCCTGGGTCGGCGTACCGCTGATGGAAACCCTGCGCGAGCTCGACTACGGGGTCGCGGCGATCTGCGGCGGCCAGTGCTCGTGCGCCACCTGCCACGTCTACGTCGACGAGTCGTGGCTCGATCGGCTGCCCGCGCAGCACGACGACGAGGACGAGCTGCTGGAAGACCTGGAGTTCCGGCGCCCGAACTCGCGCCTGTCGTGCCAGATCCCGTTCACCGAGGAACTGACCGGGATCCGGGTCACTCTGGCGCCGGAGGAATAGCCCCTTCCTCGGCCACCCCTTCTCGCGTGGCCAGCGCGTCCAGCATCACCTCGATCCCGGCATCGGGCCGGTGCGCGTTTTCGCTCAGGTGGCGCCGCCACAGCCTGGCGCCGGGGGTGGCCTGGAACAGCCCCAGGACGTGCCGGGTGACGTGTTTCAGCGCCGTCCCGCGGTCGAGCTGGCGCTCCAGGTAGGGCAGCAGCCGACGCACGTACTCCTCGCGCGGTTGGGGCTCCGGTCCGCCGAACACCCGCGCCTGCGCCCTGCTAAGCAGATACGGATTCTGGTACGCGGCGCGCCCCAGCATGACCCCGTCCACCCGTTCCAGGTGCTCGCCGATGGCCTCTAACGCCGTGATCCCGCCGTTGATCACGATCTCGAGTTGTGGAAACTGCTCCTTGAGCCGGTACACGCGCTGGTAGTCCAGCGGTGGGATCTCGCGGTTTTCCTTCGGGCTCAATCCCTCGAGCCAAGCCTTGCGGGCGTGCACGATCACGGTCCGGCAACCGCGCGCCGCCACCGTCTCCACGAACCGGCTCAGGTCTTCCTCGTCGTCCTGATCGTCGATCCCGATCCGGCACTTGACCGTGACCGGCACCTCGACCGCGTCCCGCATCGCCGCGAGGCAATCGGCCACCAGCTCGGGCTCCGCCATCAGGCAGGCCCCGAAGCGCCCGCTCTGCACCCGGTCCGAAGGACAGCCGACATTCAGGTTGATCTCGTCGTACCCGAACCCGGCCCCGATCACGGCGCTTTGCGCGAGATCATCCGGATCGGAGCCCCCCAACTGCAGCGCCACCGGATGCTCGGCTTCATCGAACCCCAGCAGTCGCTCGCGGTCCCCGTGGATCACCGCCCCCGAGGTCACCATCTCGGTGTACA